>NZ_JBFRFT010000003.1:0-270106 GCF_052114965.1 Microvirga sp. 2TAF3
CAAAGTGCTGGGCGGCCACCCGGCAGGAATGGCCCGCCGCGACAAAGTCGGCGACGCGCACCCGAAGATCGAGAGAATAGCAGTGACCCATGATCCACCTCCCGTTCCAGCAAGTGAATCACAGATCGCACCAGGCCAAAACCCAGGAGTCGAATTTCCAGTCCGGCGCTCTAGCCGATGGCAGCCTCGAGCAGGCGCGCCGCTGCCGCGCGTGCTTCCTCGGTGATGGTCGCGCCCGCGAGCATCCGCGCGATTTCCTCGCGGCGGGGGCCATCGTCGAGCGGGACGACCCGGGTCGCGACCCGGTCCGAGCCGCGCACGCCTTCCTTGGCGATCAGGAAATGACTTCCGGCGCGGGCGGCGACCTGGGGGGCATGGGTGACGGCCATGACCTGGACGCCGTTCGCCAGGCGCGCGAGGCGCTGGCCGATGGCATCCGCGACCGCGCCGCCGACGCCCGTATCGATTTCGTCGAAGACGAGAGTCGGCGCGGAGCCTTTGTCGGCCAGCACCACCTTGAGCGCCAGCATGAAACGGGACAATTCACCGCCTGAGGCCACCTTCATCAGGGGGCCGGGCTTCGTGCCGGGGTTGGTCTGGGCCCAGAACTCGATCCGGTCGAAGCCATTGGGATCGCGGCTGCCCTCGTCGGTCTGGATCTCCGTGATGAAACGCGCCCGTTCCAGCTTCAGGGGCGGCAGCTCGGCCTGCACGGCGGCATCGAGCGCCTGAGCAGCCTTGCGCCGTCCGGCGGACAAGGTCTTTGCGGCGGCGACATAGGTCCGGTCGGCATCCTTCAGGATGGCTTCCAGACCCGCCAGCTTCTCCTCGCCCGCGTCGATGGCCGCCACGTCCTCGACGAAGCGCTGCTTGAGGGCGGCGAGTTCATCGGCTGGGACGTCGTATTTGCGGGCGGCAGCGCGCAGGGCGAAAAGACGCTCCTCGGTCTGCTCCAGCTCACGCGGATCGAACTCCGCCGCGCGGATGGCTTCTTCCAGGGCCGCGCGAGCCTCGTCGATGGCGACGAGCGCCGCATCGAGAGCCTTGACGCTAGGTTCCACAAGAGATGGCGCCTGGGCGCTGCGACGCTCCAGCTTGCGCACAGCTGCGGACAGCTCAGGCACGGGAGAGGCCGAGCCCGCCACCGCCTCGAAGGCTTCATTGAGATCCGTCGCCACCTTCTCGGATTGCATCATGACGATGCGGCGCTCCGCGAGGGTCTCCTCCTCGCCCGCCTGCGGGGCGAGCTTGGTCAGCTCCTCGACCGCATGACGCAGAAAGTCGGCCTCCTTGCGGGCCTTCTCGACGCGGTTGCGATGTTCCTGCAGAGCTTGGCGCGCATCGCGGACCCGGCGGGCGGCCTCGCTAACGGCCTGAACCTCGCCAGTGAGATTTCCGAACGCATCCAGAATGGCCCGATGCGTCACAGGATCGACCAGGGCGCGATCGTCGTGCTGGCCGTGTATTTCGACCAAGGTCGAGCCGATGGCCCTGAGGACCTGGACGCTGACCGGCTGATCGTTGACGAAGGCGCGGGTGCGCCCGTCGGCGACCTGGATCCGGCGCAGGATCAGGTCACCGTCGATATCGATCTCCGCATCTGCCGCGATCTGGCGGGCTGGATGGTCGAGAGAGCAATCGAAGACGGCGGTCACCTGACCTTGCGACTCACCGTGCCGGACGAGGCTTCCATCACCTCGCCCGCCAAGAGCCAATGCAAAAGCATCGAGCAGGATCGACTTGCCCGCTCCGGTTTCACCCGTGAGGACGCTGAGGCCCTCATGGAAATGGAGCTCGAGCTTGTCGATAAGGACGATGTCGCGAATCGCCAGCTGGATCAGCATGGAAGGAGAGGATTAGCCCGTCCTCTGACTGACCTGCGGGACGCCGCGGAAAGCCTTGCTGATCCAGGATCCGGAATCCTCGCGCGGCTCGACGCCGCCTTTGGTCAGCAGGTTGTAGGCGTCCTTGTACCAGGGACTGTCAGGGAAGTTGTGACCGAGAACGGCGGCTGCCGTCTGCGCCTCGGCGACGATGCCCATGGCCATGTAGGCTTCGGTGAGGCGCTGGAGCGCCTCTTCCACATGACGGGTCGTCTGGTAGCGCGAGACGACGGTGCGGAAGCGGTTGATGGCTCCCGAATAGTTGCGTTTCTGCAGATAGAAGCGACCGACCTCGAGCTCCTTGCCGGCGAGTTGGTCGCTGGCAACCTGGATCTTCTTCTTCGCGTCAGCCGCATATTCGGAGGTTGGATAGCGCTGAATCAGTTCCTGCAGAGACAGAAGCGCCCGTTCCGACTTCTCCTGGTCGCGGGTGATGTCCGGGATCTGATCGTAATAGGACGAGGCCATCAGATACTGGGCATAGGCCGCATCCGGAGTCGACGGATGGAGCTGGAGGTAGCGCTTGGCCGCCGTGATGGACTCCTCATAGAGCCCGCCCTCGTAATTGGCGTAAGCCTCCATGATCAGCCCTTTGCGGGACCATTCCGAATAGGGGTACTGCTTGTCGAGGCTGCCGAACTTTTTGGCGGCGCCCTCGTAATCCTTCTTCTGGATCCGGGCGAGGCCGTCATTGTAGATCTGCTCAGCCGGGACATCCGCCACGATTTCCGGCTTGTAGGTTTCGCTTTTGTCGAACGGATTGAGCGACGAAAGAGTATCGCAGCCGGCAACCACCACGCCGCAAGCCCCGATGACGAGAGCGCGAACGGCGACGCCCCTCAATCCTGAATAAGCCTTCGCGAAAGACATGCCTCGCGATCCTCCGAAAAACGTGCCCGAGTTGGAACGGTGCACCGAAGGCTCTTTAACCTATGCACGAGGAAAGAGCCAACCCTATCCGAAAGGCTTTATCCAGCCGGTTTAAAGGGTGTCTGGCTGAAAACCATGCGGCCAAAGGGCGCTCAGTGCGAGATGAACGGCAAATAACGAAATGAACAGCGCAACTTAGTGAATTTCCGGCGCAAAAGCCGGCATGGCGATATTGCCGATCTCGGCATAACCCGTTTCCCGGCGGACGCCGCCATCCACAATGGCATAGTTCGAGCGACTGGAAAACAGGGCCTCGAGAACCGAGAAATTGAGGCGGTGCCCGCCGCAATAGGAGCGGTAGGTACCCAGCAACGGGAAACCGGCCAGGGAGAGATCGCCGATAGCATCGAGGATCTTGTGACGCACGAACTCGTCGCCATAGCGCAGTCCCTCGGGATTCATCACACCATCCTCGCCGATGGCGACGGTGTTCTCAAGGGAGGCGCCCAGGGCGAAACCAGCGCTCCAGAGCTTCTCCACATCGCGCATGAAGCCGAAAGTGCGGGCCCGGGAAATGTCGCGCCGGAAGACGGACGGCGACAGGTCGATAGCCTTGCGCTGACGGCCGATCACCGGCGTGGGGAAATCGATTTCCACATCGAGGCGGAAGGTGCGCTCGTTAGGAACGAGTTCGGCAAAAGCCTTGCCCTGCGTGACGCGGACAGGCTTGAGAACCTTGAGATAGCGGCGCGTCGCAGCCTGGATCGACAGGCCGACCTGATCGATCGCATCGATGAAAGGAGCCGAGCTGCCGTCGAGAATCGGCACTTCCGGGCCGTCGATCTCGACGAGGACATTGTCGATGCCCAGGCCGGCAAGCGCCGCCATCAGGTGCTCGATCGTCGCTACGGCCCCGCTGTCGCGGTCGCCGATGACGGTGCAGAGTTCGGTCGCGGTGACGGTCAGATGGCGAGCATCGATCACGCGGTCGAGACAGCCGGGAAGTCCAGTGCGAAGGAAAGCGATGCCATGATTCACCTCCGCCGGGTGGAGAACGAGCTTGACCTCGTCCCCCGAATGGACGCCGACACCCGTGAGGGTAACGGCTGCGCGAAGCGTGGTTTGTTGGCTTTGCTTCATAATCACTGGACCTCGAACGCCCGGGTCAGTGCGGGATCATCCCGCCTCGCCTTTGCGCCCGCTGTTATTGTTACTGGCCTGCGGGATTCAGGCCGAATCTCGCTCATCAACTGAGAGGCAACATAGTCCTATGTCGAAGCGGGGCCAAATCACGGTTTCTTACGATCTGTAACAACCTGGGCCGTTCGTAACCCATTGAAAAATAACATTTTTAAATAAAGAAGCCCCGGCCGAACAAGGGCCGGGGCTTCGTTTGTCACAAGTGCTGTTTGATCAGTTCGCCTGACGACGGAGGAATGCGGGAATCTCCAGCTGATCATCCTCCATGTTCCGCTGCACTGGGGGCATACGACCCTGCTGATCGTGGTGCCCCTGAGGCTGGCGGTAGCCTTGCGGAGCCGCAGGACGCTTGGCGTACTCCGCATGAACCGGGGACATCTGCTGACGCGATGCTTCCGGCGCCGGGCGCTGGGCCACAGGCTCGGCGGGAGCATTGTGACCGTCGTCCTTGCGGCCGAAACCGACCGTGGCGAGACGCTGCAGCAGCGACATCCGCTTCGTGTCGTGAGCCGGCTCCTCGCCGCGGCTGGCGCGGATCTGGTTCTGGGCCGGAATCGGCAGTTCGTCGATCCGGGGCATCCGGGCCGGACGCATGGCCCGCTCGGCTTGCGGCGGGATGAAGGCGCCCTGGGCGACCGGTTCTTCGTGATAGACCGGCTCGGCCACGACCGGAGCCTCATAGGCCATGGCCTGCTTGGGCTGGGTGGGGGTGAGAACCACATCGTCCCGGATGAGCGGCTGCGGCGCGGACTCGATGACCGGAGTGGCCATGGAGACATAGGCCGGAGCGGCTGGAGCGGGAGCTGTTTCGAAGCGAGGGGCAGCCGCCTTCACCGGTTCGGCTTGGGCGGCGGCGCGAAAGGTCGGGACGGCTTGAGTCTGCGTCGCCCGGGCGCGGGCCTCGGCGCGCAGGCGCTCGGCCACCTCGGAGATCCGCTGCTCGGTCGAGGACAGATCGACGCCCTCGGTCACCAATGCCTGATCGATGCCGGTCGCAACGACCGAGACGCGGATGATGCCTTCCAGGCTCTCGTCGAAGGTCGCGCCAAGGATGATGTTGGCATCCTGATCCACTTCCTCGCGGATGCGAGTCGCTGCTTCGTCGAGTTCATAGAGGGTGAGGTCGCTGCCGCCGGTGATGGAGATGAGCAGGCCGCGGGCACCCTTCATCGACACGTCGTCGAGGAGCGGGTTGGCGATGGCCGCCTCGGCCGCGCGGACAGCGCGCTTCTCACCGGAGGATTCGCCTGTACCCATCATCGCCTTGCCCATGCCGCGCATGACGGAGCGCACGTCAGCGAAGTCGAGGTTGATCAGGCCTTCCTTGACCATCAGGTCGGTGATGCAGGCAACGCCCGAATAGAGCACCTGATCGGCCATCGCGAAGGCGTCGGCGAAGGTGGTCTTCTCGGTGGCGACCCGGAAGAGGTTCTGGTTCGGGATGACGATGAGCGTATCGACCGACTGCTGCAGCTCGGTGATGCCGGCCTCCGCCAGACGCATGCGGCGCACGCCTTCGAACTGGAAGGGCTTCGTGACGACGCCGACGGTCAGGATACCGAGTTCACGGGCTGCGCGGGCCACGACAGGGGCAGCGCCCGTGCCGGTGCCGCCGCCCATTCCGGCGGTGATGAACACCATGTGCGAACCGGAAAGCTGATCGCGAATCTCGTCGATCACCTCCTCGGCCGCGGCACGTCCGACTTCAGGCTGCGAGCCGGCACCGAGGCCCTCGGTCACCTGCAGGCCCATCTGAACGATACGCTCGGCCTTGGACGAGGCCAGGGCCTGCGCATCGGTGTTCGCAACCACGAACTCGACGCCCTGGAGACCGGACTCGATCATGTTGTTCACGGCGTTGCCGCCAGCGCCGCCGACGCCGAAAACCGTGATGTGTGGCTTGAGTTCCCGGATATCCGGAGCTTGCAGATTAATAGCCATGACCTGTTTGCCTCTTTGGCCTTTGTACCGACAGCGTTCGGCCGACGCTTACCCTTGGTTAACTTGAACTCTGGGCGATGGCCGCCGCGCCACCGCCTTACTCATTTAAAAACTATCGCGAATCCAACGGCCCACCCGCGAGATGTAACCGTCGGTTCCCGTACCCTGAAACAAGCCGCTGGAACGCGGCTCGAAATACTCGATATGCGCCACCTGCGGGTAAACCAGCAGGCCGACCACCGCCGAAAAGGCTGGGCCCTTGGCCGCTTCGGGCAAGCCCTTGATACCGAGCGGACGCCCGACACGAACCTGACCCTGCAGAATGCGCCGCGCCGTTTCCGGCAAGCCGACGAGCTGGCTTGCGCCACCCGTCAGCACGACGCGCCGTCCGGCCTGCGCGGCGAAACCCGCCGATTTCAGCCGGTCGCGCACGAGTTCGAGGATTTCCTCGACCCGTGGCTTGATGATCCGGACCAGATGCGACTTCGGCAGATGGTTCGGCACATCGCGTTCGTCTTCGTCGACCTGCGGCACGGCGATCATGTCGCGGTCGTCCGCGCTCGATGAGATCGCGGAACCGTAGAGCGTCTTGAGGCGCTCGGCGGCGGAGACGCGTGTCGTCAAACCGCGAGCGATGTCCATGGTCACGTGATGGCCGCCGACGGCGATCGCATCCGTATGCACCAGATGCCCGTTCATGAAAATGCCGACGCTGGTGGTGCCGCCGCCCATATCGACCACGGCGCAGCCCATGTCGGCTTCGTCATCGACGAGTGCGGACAGGCCCGACGCGTAAGGCGTGGCGATCACGGCCTCGATGCCGAGATGGCACCGCTCGACCGCGAGCATCAGATTGCGCGCAGCCGCCGCTTCCGACGCCACGACGTGAAGATCGACGCCAAGGCGCTCGCCGATCATGCCGGCCGGATCGACGATGTGGCTTTGCGCATCGAGCGAGAAGCCCGTCGGCAATGCGTGCAGCACCGCCCTGCCCCGCCGCAAATCGTAGCTGCTGGCGGTATCGAGCACCCGGTGAACGTCGCTTGCTCCGACTGCGCCGCGCACGGGGACATGCGCATCAAAATGTTCGGAGGCGAGACGCCCGCCCGTAAGATTGACGATCACCGACTGGATCTCGACCTTCGCCATCCGCTCGGCGGCATGAACCGCCTGCCGGATGGAGGATTCGGCCGCCTCCAGGTCGACGATCACGCCGCCCTTCAGGCCGACGGAACGCTGATGGCCGATGCCGAGAATGCGCGCCACATGGGTGCGGCCGCGCAGCGACTCGATCTCATCGACCGGCTTCAGTTCCGCCACGACGCAGACCACCTTGCTGGTTCCGATATCGAGGACCGAAAGGATGGCACTCTTGCGCGCGGACAACGGCTTCAGGCGCGGCGTCAAACCATGACCTGAGAGACTCATGTTTCGACCCCCTTGCCGCGCACCGGCTTCTTCTTCAATGCCTCGGCCCGTGCCGAAGCAGCTTCTTCCGTCAGGCGAACGACGACCCGGTCAGCCATGCGCAGGTCGATTGCCAGCACGTCCTTCTCCAGGATCTTCTGTTCCCGTTCGAGTTTCACGAGCCGAGCCAGCGCATCGGCGGCTCCAAGCTCCGGCAGGCTCACGTCCATGCCGTTATCCATCTTCAGCGTCCATCGACGTCCGGCGACGAGCGTGCCGGCGCGAATGCGGCTCTTCAGGGACCCGGCGGCCTCGAGCAGAGCGATGTAATCCTTGTTGCGGCTATTGGCCTGCTCGCCCACCACGAAGGGCAGATCGGCGAAGCGCGCATCCTGCATGAGGTCGATCACGGTGCCGTCGGCAGCGATGACGAAAAGCTCGCCGTTGAGCTGCCAGATCGCATGCGGCTCGCGCTCCGTCAGGCCGATGACCAGCTCATTCGGATAAAGCTTGCGGACGGTCGCGCTCTTGACCAGGGGCACGTGCTCGAGACGCTCGCGCACGGTGTTCACGTCGAGAAAGACCAGGGACAGCTTGGCATCGAGGCCCGCCGCAGCGAGCACTTCGGTTTCGCGCATCTGCGAGAGACCGGAAATCGTGATCTGCTCCAGTCCGAGACCGAACATCCGCGCAAGCGCATGATGCGGCTCGCCATTGGCGCGGATGAAGTCGTTCAAATGCCCGCCCTGCCACAGGCCGACGAGCGTAACGGCGCCGAAGAAGCCCAGCGTGAGCCCGGTTCCCAGAAAACGCGGAATACGGCGCACGAGCGGCACGCTGACGGAGCGGCGACGCACGCTGCGCGCGGGGCGGAACCGTTTAAAAAAACCGAATCGGGAGGCGTTGTGCTTTCGTGATTCGAAGGCGGTGGCGCGCGCAACCGTAGCGCCGGCCGGGTAGGCCGTCATCGGTTGCAGGTAGCGTCCTCCACCATCCATTGCACAAGCTCGCCAAACGTATAGCCCGCATGGGCTGCCAATTCTGGCACCAAGCTCGTCTCGGTCATGCCGGGTTGCGTGTTGACCTCGAGAACGACGAGTTCCCCGGTTCCTCCGGGCGTGTCGTCATACCGTAAGTCAGCGCGACTGATTCCCCGACAGCCGAGCGCTTGATGCGCCGTTAACGCCAACTCTTGGACCTTTTGGTAAATATTCGGTTTAATTTCTGCCGGGAGGACGTGAATGGATCCCCCCTTCGCGTACTTTGCGTCATAATCGTAGAAGATGCCGGTGGCGGGCCTGATATCGATCACGCCGAGAGCCCTGTCGCCCATCACCGCGCAGGTGAGTTCGCGGCCCGCAACATACGATTCGACAAGGACTTTTTCGCCGAAGGCCCAATCCTCCCGGAGCAATTCCTGAGGCGGATGACTGCGCTCCTCGCGCACGATGATGACACCCACCGACGAGCCTTCACTGACCGGTTTAATGACGTAAGGCGCGGGCAGGACGTGGCTCCTGGCCGCATCCAAACGGTTAACGACGACACCCCGCGGCACAGGCACGCCAGCGGCCTGCATGACGACCTTCGCCCGGTCCTTCTGCATGGCGAGCGCCGAGGCGAGAACACCGGAATGGGTATAGGGAATACGCAGGAGCTCAAGCAAACCCTGGATCGTGCCGTCCTCTCCGATGCGGCCGTGGAGCGCGTTGAACACCACATCGGGAGCCGTCGCATGGAGCACCGTGGGGATGTCCGGCTGCACATCGATGGGCGTGACCTTGTAGCCCTGTTCTTCCAGCGCCTTGGCGCAGGCCTTGCCCGTAGCAAGGCTGACTTGGCGCTCCGCCGACCAGCCCCCATAAAGAACGGCAACGTGCTTGGCCATGATATGCTCTCCTCACGCCCCGCAACTCGAAACGGCCGGGGCCTTTTAGTGATTCGGGTCGGGCTTCAGGAAAGTCCGACGCGCTTGATTTCCCATTCCAGCTCGACGCCCGATGCCTCGCGGACACGCTGGCGGACCTTTTCGCCCAGCCCCTCGATATCGGCAGCCGATGCGGAGCCGTGGTTGATGAGGAAGTTGCAATGCATTTCGGACACCTGAGCCTCGCCGACACGCATGCCCCGGCACCCGGCGGCGTCGATCAGCTCCCAGGCCTTCCTGTCCGGCGGATTCTTGAAGGTCGAGCCGCCCGTGCGCGTATTGACCGGCTGCGTCGATGACCGCGCCTCGGTGATGGAATTCATCTCCGCGAGGATCTCGGACGGATCGCCCGGGCGGCCTTCGAACAGGGCTTCGGTGAAGATCACATCGTCTGGCACGGAGGAATGGCGATAGGTGAAGCCCATCTGGGCATTCGTATAGACGACCTTCTCGCCCGCGCGCGTCACGCCGCGCGCTTCGACGAGAACATCCTTGGTCTCGCCACCATAGGCGCCTCCATTCATGCGCAAAGCGCCGCCGATGGTGCCGGGAATGCCGCGCAGGAACGAGAGGCCGGCGATGCCGGCCTCCGCCGCCACCCGCGCGACCTTCACGTCGGGTGCTCCCGCACCGGCCCGGACCCGGTTGTTCGCTTCGACCGCAATATCGGCAAAACCCTTGCCGAGGCGGATCACGACCCCCTTCCATCCACCATCGCGGATGAGAAGGTTCGAACCGAGGCCGACCACGATGACCGGGACCTGTCGGTCGAGATGGACGAGAAAGTAGGCAAGATCGCCCTCGTCCGCAGGTGTGAACAGGACCTGCGCCGGTCCTCCCGTGCGAAACCACGACAGCGGCGCCGTCGGCGCATTCGCCTCGAGCTTGCCGCGCAGATCGGGCATTTCTGCCCGCAGCTCACCTGTCAGGTCCGGAAACATCAAGCCGCCTTCTCGCCCAGCACCTCGAGCTCGCCTGGCAGGGCATAGGCCCATTGGGTGATATTGCCTGCTCCCAGGCAGATCACGTAATCGCCCGGCTTCGCTATGCTCTTCACGATGCCGGCGAGATCTTCCGACTTATCGAGCGCCATGGCGTTGCGGTGACCGCGGGCCTTGAGACCGGAAACGAGGGAGTCGCGATCGGCCCCCGGAATCGGCTGCTCGCCCGCCGCATAGACCGGTGCGACGATCACGGCATCCGCATCGTTGAAGCAGGTGCAGAATTGATCGAACAGTGACGACAAGCGCGTATAGCGGTGCGGCTGCACCACGGCGATGACCTGCCCGTCGGTCGATGCGCGCGCGGCCTTGAGAACCGCCGCGATCTCGATGGGATGGTGGCCGTAATCGTCGAAGACCGTGACGCCGTTCCAGTCGCCCGTGCGCGTGAAGCGGCGTTTCACGCCTCCGAAACCGGCAAGCGCCTTGCGGATGGCATCGGGCGAGACGCCGAGTTCGTGCGCGACCGCGATGGCCGCAGTCGCATTCAGGGCGTTATGCGCACCCGGCATCGGCAGAACGAGATCCTCAAGTTCCAGACGGAAACCGGGGCGGCGATCCCGGATCATGACGCGGAAGCGGCTTTGCCCTCCCCGCGTATCGATATCCATCAGGCGCACATCGGCCTGCGGATTCTCGCCATAGGTGATGATGCGGCGATCCTCGATGCGTCCAACCAGATCCTGCACGGTCGGATGATCGATGCACATCACCGCGAAACCATAAAACGGGATCGAATCGATGAAGGAGCGGAAGGCATCCTTGATCGCATCGAAGCTTCCGAAATGATCGAGATGCTCGGCGTCGATATTGGTGACGATGGCCACATCGGCTGGAAGCTTGAGGAAGGTGCCATCGGACTCGTCGGCCTCCACTACCATCCATTGCCCCTCACCCATGCGGGCATTGGTGCCGTAGGCGTTGATGATGCCGCCATTGATGACCGTCGGATCGAGCCCGCCTGCATCGAGCAGGGTGGCGACGAGGGAGGTCGTCGTCGTCTTGCCGTGAGTACCGGCCACCGCGACGCAGGACTTGAAGCGCATCAGTTCCGCCAGCATTTCGGCGCGGCGCACCACCGGCAGGCGCTTTTCTCGCGCGACCGTCAGTTCGGGATTGTCGCGTTTGATCGCGGTCGAGACCACGACGATCTCAGCGCCATCCACGTTCTCCGCCTTGTGTCCGATGAAGGTCTTGATGCCTTTCTCGGCCAGGCGTTTGACGTTGTAATTATCGGACGCGTCGGAACCCTGCACCGTGTAGCCGAGATTGTGCATGACCTCGGCAATGCCCGACATGCCGATGCCGCCAATCCCGATGAAGTGAATGGGTCCAAGCTTCGGCGGCAATTTCATGGGTTTTTTCCGTTTTTGTCAGAAGAGACGAGTTGAAGAACCACCTGAGCGAGGCGCTCGGCGGCGTCCGTGATACTGGCGCTATGTGCGGCAGCGGCGGCCAGGGTCAAGCGATCCGGCTCTTCGAGAAAAGAACGGACCTCCTGCGCCAGGCGCTCAGGAGTGAACTGAACTTGTGGAAGAACGATGGCCGCGCCGATATCGCCAAGTGTCTTTGCATTTGCGGCCTGATCCTGATCGATAGCTCCCGGCAGGGGGATCAGGATCGAGGGACGCCCGATCACGGCGAGTTCCGCAACCGTCGAGGCTCCCGAGCGGGAAATGACGAGATGGGACTGCGCCATGCGCTGCGGCAGATCCTTGAAGAAGGGCTCCGCCTCGAAGGAGACGCCGAGCCGGGAATAATGCGCCCGGACCCGCTCCAGATCCTCTCCACGCGCCTGCTGGCAGACGACGATCCGCGAGCGAAGTTCCGGTGGCAGAAGCTCTATGGCAGGCGGAACGATATCGCTCATCACCCGCGCGCCCTGACTGCCGCCGACGACGAGCAGACGGAGTTTCCCGTCGGCCAAAAGAGCGGGATAGCCGGCTTTCGACGCTTCCAGCACCGACGGACGGATCGGGTTGCCCGTATGGACGCTCCGGCCCGGCACGCCTGCCGGAATGCCCTTAATTGCCGGAAATCCGGTTGCGATCACGGAGGCCCGTCGGGCGAGAAGCCGGTTGGCGCGTCCCATGATCCCGTTGGCTTCATGGATGACGGTCGGCACGCCCAGAAGCGACGCGGCGATGACGGGCGGAACCGTGGGATAACCACCGAAGCCGACGACGACCGCAGGCTTCATGCGGCGGATGGCCGGTATGGCCTTGAGCGCTCCACGCGCGAGCAAGAGGGCAGCCTTCGCCATTTGGGGGATCGAGCGGCCGGACGGAGTTGCAGACGGAATCTCGACGATTTCATCCGCCGGAAATGAGCCTGCATAGGCATTGGCGCGCTTGTCGGTGGCCAGAGCCACGCGCGCGCCGGACGCCTTCAAGGCGTTGGCGAGCGCCTCTGCCGGGAAGAGATGCCCACCCGTTCCACCTGCGGTGAGAAGGATCAAAGGTCCCGTCATCCGCGCGACCAGTCCTGATTGAAGTGGTCCATCATCTCGGCGCGCGGGCGCCGGCGAGTCAGGGCGATGAGAAAGCCCATGCTGAGCGCGAGCGAGAGCAACGACGAACCGCCATAGGAGATGAAGGGCAGCGTCATCCCCTTGGCCGGCATGAGATGCACATTCACCATCATGTTGATCGAAGCCTGCAGGCCGAACATCAGCACGAGGCCTGTCGCCGCGAGACGGCAGAACGTGTCTTCGCTGCGGCGAGCGAGCGACAGGCCGCGCAACACGATGAAGGCGAAGAGCAGCAGCAGGCCGATGCATACGACAATACCGAACTCCTCCGCCGTGACGGCGAAGATGAAGTCGGTATGGGCGTCAGGCAGAATACGCTTCACGGAACCCTCGCCCGGCCCGCGGCCGAGCCACCCGCCGCGCGCGAAGGATTCCATCGCCGTATCGACCTGGAATGTGTCGCCGGAGGATTTGTCCATGAAGCGCTCGATGCGGGCGCGCACGTGCGGCAGGAATTCATAGGCCGCCACGATGCCGATCAATCCCGCGCCGCCGAGGCCCATCACCCAGAACCAGTGCAGGCCCGCGACGAAGAAGAGGCCGCACCACACGGTGGTGATGAGCATGGTCTGCCCGAAATCCGGCTGCAGGATCAGCGGAACGATGGTGGCGGGTAGGATCAGAAAGGCCAGGAACGCGCCCGGCATGTCCTTGCGCCGCGCGCCTTCCGAAAAAGCCCAGGCGGCAAGCACGACGAAGGCGGGCTTCACGAATTCGGAGGGCTGGACGCCGAGCGGACCAATCATGATCCAGCGATGCGCACCCTTAATCTCCGGTCCGAACTGGAAGGCCAGCAGGATAAGCCCCATGCCGACGAAATAGACCAGCAAGGCCAGGCGTCGGATGTGGCGCAGCGACAGGAACGAGACCGGAAGCAGGATAGCAAGCGCAGGAATGAGGAAGAGAACCTGCCGGTTCACGAAATGGAACGTCGAGAGCCCCAACCGCTCCGCGACCGGCGGTCCGCCGGCCATGAGGAAGACGAGACCGGCCAATGCCAGAACGGCGAGCGCCGCCAGAAGCATCCGGTCGACGGTCCACCACCAATCGCCGAAAGCCGAACGTTCCGCGCGTGACACCATGTTCGTCAGGCTCCCATCGTCGGGTTGATGCCGGGCAGGGCTTTGATGAGTTTGCGAAAGTGGTCTCCGCGCACTTCATAATTCGGGTACTGGTCGTAGGACGCGCAGGCCGGCGACAACAGCACCACGGCAGGCTCGTTCATGGCAGCGGCATCGGACGCTGCTTGCTGAACCGCCCTCTCGAGCGTATTCGCGTGAATATGAGGGACATCTTCTCCGAGGGTCGCGGCAAATTCATCCGAGGCCGCACCGATGAGATAGGCCTTTCGGATCTTCGGGAAATAGGGCTTCAGCATTGCAATGCCGCCCTCCTTCGATTTTCCGCCGAGGATCCAGAGAACATTGTCGAAGGATTTCAGGGCCTTCTCAGTGGAATCCGCATTGGTGGCTTTGGAGTCGTTGATGAACAGCGTCCCGCCACGGCGAGCCACCTCCTCCATGCGGTGCGGCAAACCAGGGAATGTGCGCAGGGCGCGTTGGATAACGTCAGGGTCATCGTGCCAGACTTCGTAAATGTCCGCCACGCCTGCAGCAAAGCAAGCATTCTGGGCATTGTGCAATCCGCGCAGTGTCGAGATGCCTGCAAGATTACCCAAGTCACGCTCCTGACCCGGGTACGCCAGCATATGAATCATTTCATCTCTCAGAGAGATGCCTGCCTCTACGTCACGCTCCACTGAAACAGCGTACTGCCGACCTATGGGCCTACCTGCGGCTTTCGCTCGAGCCTCACGTTCTAGCGCTCGTTTCTGAATAGCGGCACTGAGAGGATTATCAACGCCGACGAGCGACCAATCGGCCTTCGCAATGAGCCGCTCCTTGATCGCCACATAGTTTTCCATCGTGCCATGCCGGTCGAGATGGTCGGGCGAGATATTGAGGAGCACACCCACCGTTGGCGCGAGCGAGGGCGCGAGATCGATCTGGAACGACGAGCATTCGATGACGTGAATGCGGTTGTCGGAGGGCGGTTCGAGCGACAAGATCGCCGTGCCGATATTGCCGCCCATCTGTACGTCGCGACCGGCTTCGCGCAGGATATGCGCAATCAGTGCGGTCGTCGTCGATTTGCCGTTGGTGCCTGTAATGGCGATGAAGGGCGCATTCGGTGCAATCTTCGCGCGCTCGCGGCAAAAAAGTTCGATATCGCCGATAATCTCTACGCCCGCTTCCTTCGCGATCTTGGCCGACCAATGCGGCTCCGGATGCGTGAGGGGAACGCCCGGCGAGAGAATGAGCGCGTCAAAGCGCGACCAATCCACCCGCCGCAGATCGCCCGTCTCGATGCCTTTCGCCGCAGCTTCCGCCATCTTCGCCGGATTATCGTCGCAGGCCGTCACATGCGCGCCACCCGCTTTGAGCGCGAGCGCTGTGACCAGCCCCGACCCGCCAAGGCCGAAGAGCGCAACGGATTTTCCGGCGAAAGTGGTGACGGGCGTCATCGGGTCACCGCAACTTGAGGGTCGCAAGACCGACCAGGGCCAGAACGACGGAGATGATCCAGAACCGGATCACCACCTGCGGCTCGGTCCAGCCGAGTTGCTCGAAATGGTGGTGGATCGGCGCCATCTTGAACACGCGCTTGCCCGTGAGCTTGAACGACGTGACTTGGATGATCACTGAGAGGATTTCCAGCACGAACAGGCCGCCGACGATGGCGAGAACGATCTCGTGCTTCGTCGCGACGGCGATCGTGCCGAGCAGGCCGCCGAGCGCCAGCGAGCCCGTATCGCCCATGAAGATCTGGGCCGGGGGTGCATTGAACCACAGGAAGCCCAAACCCGCCCCGATCAGGGCGCCGCAGATGACGGCAAGCTCACCCGTGCCGGGTACGAAATGGATCTGCAGGTAATTGGCGAACACCGCGTTGCCGGCGAGATAGGCGATGAAACCGAAGGTGCCTGCCGCGATCATGACCGGGACGATGGCAAGCCCATCGAGACCATCGGTAATGTTCACCGCATTGCCTGCTCCGACGATCACGAAGCCGCCGAAGATGATATAGAACCAGCCGAGATTAAGGATCAGCTCTTTCGAGAAAGGCAGCGCCAGTTTGTTAGCAAGCCCGGGCGTCGCCATGTAGGAAATGGCGACGCAGGCGATGGCCGCGATCAAAGCCTCGATGACAAGACGGGAACGCCCCGAAAAGCCTTTGTGCGACTGCTTCGTGACCTTGAGATAATCGTCATAGAATCCGATGGCGCCGAAGCCGACGGTGACGAACAGCACGACCCAGACGTAGTGGTTCGCGAGGTTCGCCCATAGCAGCGTCGAGAACAGCACACCCGCCATGATCATCAGGCCGCCCATGGTCGGCGTGCCGCGTTTCGTCAGGTGCGATTGCGGCCCATCCGCGCGGATCGGCTGGCCCTTGCCCTGGCGCACGCGAAGCAGCGAAATGATCGCCGGCCCGAACAGGAAGACGAAAAGCAGCGCCGTTGCCGTGGCGCCGCCGGTGCGAAACGTGATGTAGCGGAAAATATTGAGAGGACTGAAATAGGGGCTGAGCTCAGCCAACCAGGTCAACATCGATTATCCTTTCAGCGCATGGCCGGTTTGGCCTGCGCCGTAACGTTCTTTCAGGGCTTTGACAACCAAAGCCATTTTCATGCTGAGCGAGCCTTTGACCATCACGGCATCGCCGGGGCGCATCTCCCGGCAGACGATCTCGACCAGATCCGCCGAAATTGCCCCGTGAGCCGCGACTTTCGCCTTCGGCAGCTTTCCAACAAGATTCTCCATCAGGGGGCCGGCCGCGAATAGGACATCGACCCCGTTCTTCTCCACGGCCTCCACCAGTCCTTCGTGAAGGCCGGGGCCCTCGGCGCCCAATTCCTTCATATCGCCCAGAACGGCGATGCGCCGCCCCTGACGAGGGAGCTCCACCGCGCCGAGATTGGCGAGCGCCGCGCGCATGGAGGCTGGATTGGCGTTGTAGCTCTCGTCGATCAGCAGCGCCTCGCCATCACCGACGGAGAGCATGGTCCGCTCGCCGCGGCCGACCGGCGGCTTGAGATCCGAGAAGGCAAGGACGGTCAGTGTCAGATCGGCTCCGAGCGCATGAGCGGCGGCGAGGACGCTCAGGGAATTGAGGGCGATATGCCGCCCGGGCATGCCGATCCTGTAGGTCAGAGGCTGACCGAAAACTCGCGCCTCGACGACGGAGAGATCGGGCTTCACGACAATGCGCTCGGCACGGATATCCGCCGTCTCATGCTCGCCGAAGGTCACAATTCTGCCTGCCTGAGAGGCAGCCGCATGGGCGCGCATCCGCTCGAAATAGGGGTTGTCGCGATTGAGAACCGCCGTTCCGCCGGGCTCGATGCCGGAGAAGATCTCTCCCTTGGCATCGGCGATGCCCCACATGGAGGGGAAAAACTCGATATGCACGGGCTCGACCGTGGTGATCACGGCCACATGCGGCCGAACCATTGCCGTCAGAGGCAGAATTTCTTCGGCATGGTTCATGCCGATCTCGAAAACGCCGAACGCGGCCTCCCGCGGCATGCGGGCCAGCGTCAGCGGAACGCCCCAGTGATTGTTGTAGGAAGCGACGGAGGCATGCGTCATGCCCTGGCGCGAGAGGGCAAGGCGCATGGCCTCCTTCGTGCCGGTTTTTCCGACGGAACCGGTGATGGCGACGATCTTCGCCTTGCTGCGCGCACGAGCAGCCCGTCCGAGCTGGCGCATGGCCTCCAGCACGTCCGGCACGACGATGAGACGCTCGAAATCTTTGAAGGCATGAGCCTTTTCCTCGGACACGATGGCAGCCGAGGCACCCTTTTCCAGAGCGGCCGGGACGAAATCGTGCCCGTCATGCACATCGCCCTTGATGGCGAAGTAGAGATCGCCCGGATTGAGCGTGCGGGTATCGATGGACGCTCCGGAGACGGGCGTGACGCCATGGCCGATGCGCGCTCCGGTCGCAGCCGCGATTTCGTCCGATGTCCATAAGGGCGTGCTCATCCCTGCCTCTCCGCAATAGCCGCCCGGACTTCATCATGATCCGAGAACGGCAGGGTCCGGTCGCCGATGATTTGGCCCGTTTCATGACCTTTGCCCGCCACGACCAGGACATCCCCCGGCTGAAGCTCGTTGACGGCGGCGCGAATGGCCGCGGCCCGGTCGCCGATTTCTCGCGCGCCCGGGGCCCCTTTCATGACTTCGGCGCGGATCGCAGCCGGGTCTTCTGAGCGAGGATTATCGTCCGTGACGATCACCATATCCGATTTTTCGACGGCGATGCGGCCCATGAGAGGCCGTTTTCCGCGATCCCGATCCCCACCGCAGCCGAACACACAGATCAGGCGGCCCGTCGTGAAGGGGCGCAGCGCATCGAGCACATGCGACAGGGCATCGGGCTTGTGCGCATAATCGACAATGCAAAGCGCGCCGTTACTTTCGCCCACCTGCTCCAACCGGCCCGAAACGCCCTTGAGACGGGCCAAACCTGTGAGAACTTCAGCCGTCCTCTCCTCGCCCTCGACAGCCAGCACGAGGCCCGCCGCGAGAAGCGCGTTCTCTACTTGGAACGCCCCCAGGAGGGGCAGGGTCGTGCGGATGGTTCGGCCAAAGGCCTCGACGGTCAAACTCTGCCTGAAGCCTTCGGGACGCGCTTCGACGAGACGAAGCGTATTGCCTGCGCTGCCTGTCGTCAGGAGTTTTCTCCCGGCGCGCCGCACGCCTTCCAGGAAAACGTCGGCGAAAGGCCCATCCGCATTGATGATTGCAGGCGCATCATTCGGCAACAGCGTATCGAAGAGGCGAAGCTTGGCCGCCGCATAGGCTTCGGTCGTGCCGTGATAGTCGAGATGATCCCGACCGAGATTGGTGAAACCGGCGGCGCTCAGGCGTACACCGTCGAGACGCCGCTGATCGATGCCATGGGATGATGCTTCCATCGCCAGACGGGTCACGCCATCACGGGCCAGGCGATCCAGAGTTTCTTGCAGGGAGATCGGATCCGGCGTCGTCAGCGAGCCATAGGCGGCTCCATCGGAGGTGATGACGCCGAGCGTGCCCAGGCTGGCGGATTTATGTCCCAGAACAGCAAAGAGCTGGCGCGTGAAATCGGCGACCGAACTCTTGCCGCTCGTTCCCGTGACCGCGACGACTTTCTCAGGTTGCGTCGGGTAGAAGCGCGACGCCGCCAGCGCCAGCGAACGGCGCACATCGGGCACGCGGATGTAAGTGACGCTGTCTGCAAGATTCGATGGGCGCTCAGCCTCCCCGACGATAGCAACCGCGCCGGCCGCGACCGCCTGCGGCACAAAGCTCATGCCGTCCGCCTTCGTGCCCGGCACCGCGAAGAAAACGGACCCCGCTCCGACCTTACGGCTGTCCGAAGCGATGGTCACAATGGCAAGCGAAGCGCCAGTGTCGCCTTGCGCTTCAGGAAGGAGGTCGCCCAGTTGAAAGGTCTTGTACTGCATTATTTCGTGCCCCATGCGCCGAGGCGTGACATCAATGGGAAAGGCTGAGACGGCGGCTCGAAGCGCGGCGGCACGCCGAGCAGAGGCGCCACGCGCTCGATAATGTTGCCGGTGACCGGCCCCGCATTCCAGCCTGCCGTGGAGAAGCCATACGTCCCTTCGACCGCCTGCGGTTCGTCCATGATGGTCAGGAAGACATATTTCGGCTTGTCCGCCGGCAGGATGGCCGTGAAGGTCGTGAAATTCTTGTTCTTCGAATAGCGCCCGTTGATGACCTTTTCCGCCGTGCCGGTTTTGCCGCCGACGAAGAAGCCGGCAATGGCGGCGGTAGATGCCGAGCCCGCCGGGTTCGAGGCATTGAGACGCATCACATAGCGTAGCGCTTCGCTGGTCTCCGGCTTCAGAACCTGCATGGCGGTCTGGCGGGCTGCGGCTTCATCGCGTTTCAGGAAGGTCGGCGTGATGAGTGTGCCGCCGTTTACGAGCGCGCCGACCGCCATCAGAGCCTGAAGCGGGGCAACCGCAAGGCCGTGACCGAAGGCGATGGTCATGGTGTTGAGCTCGCCCCAACGCGGGGGCACGATGGGCTCGGCGTTTTCGGGAAGTTCCGTCTTGAGCCGCGTCAACTGCCCCATCTTGCGCAGAAAAGCCTTGTGGCCTTCGACGCCGATGCCGAGCGCCATGCGCGCCGTGCCGATATTGGATGAGTGGATGAACACCTCGGGCACGGTCAGCACGCGGTGTGTGGCGTGATAGTCGCCGATGGTGAACTTGCCATAACGCAGCCCCGACCGGGCATCCAGGGTCGAGTTGATGTTGAACTTGCCGGAATCCAGCGCCATCGCCGTCGTCAGAGCCTTGAAGGTAGAGCCCATCTCGAACACGCCGACATTGATGCGGTTGATGCGGTCACTCTCCAGCGCATCGACGGGATTGTTCGGATCGAAATCCGGCAGCGACACGAGCGCGACGATCTCGCCCGTGCTCACGTCCATGATCGCGCCAGCCGTCGCCTTGGCTTTGAACTTCGCCATTCCCTTGACAAGCTCGTCGCGAAGGGCGTGCTGCACGCGCAGATCGATGGAGAGTTGCACGGGCCTCAGATCGGCTGCCGAGATGGCGAAGCCCGCGCCGTTGAGATCCTGCAGGCCCTGGCTATCGATGTACTTCTCCATACCCGCGATGCCGACATTGTCGACATTGGCAAAGCCGAGGACGTGAGCCGCCGCCTCCGCATTCGGATAGACGCGCTTGTTTTCCGGCAGGAAGCCGACACCGGGGATGCCGAGGCGATGCACCTCGGCCTGCTGGCGCGGCGTTATCTCGCGCTTGATCCAGACGAAACCCTTCTTTGTGCCGAGCTTGTTGCGCAAATCAGTCGCGTCGAGATCGGGAAGAACGGCGGTCAGAAGCTCGACGGCCTCGTCCTTGTCGATGATGTTGCGCGGTTCGGCGAAGACGGAAACCATCCTCACGTCGGTTGCCAGGATATTGCCGTTGCGATCGACGATGTCGGGGCGAGCCGCGGAAATTTCCGAGGATGCAGCACGGCGCACTTCGCTCGAGGTATCGCTCGTCATCGCCAGATAGACGAGACGTCCGCCGATGACGCTGAACAGGCCAGCGAAGCAGAGTGCCGTGAACCCAACGCGCGACATGCTCTTGTCGACGCGTAGGCGAAACAGCTCGCGCACGTAAGACAACACGCCGCGTTTGGGAGCGGCGTTCTGACCGAGCAGATCGGAATCGAACTTTTGCAACACGGGCGCTACCGTCTCGGAGTTTGCGTTGTCGAAGTGCGGGCTTCGCCGTTCTTGTCTTTCGGGGTCGATGTCGGCCCCAGCAGGCCGAGCGCCTCGAGCTTGCGACCGATTTCATCCTCGCGGGCGGGACGATTCGGCAAATCGGACAAGCGGGCGAGCTGCTGGATCTTCATGGGCTGGAGATCGAGATGCTGATCGGCGGCAGCCTGAAGACGATCCGGGCGGTCGAGATACTGCCACTCGGCCTGCAGCACCGCGATGGCATCGCGCTCCCGCTGCACTTTCGATTTCAACTTCGCCACCTGCTCAAGATAATATAGCGTCTCGTACTTCACCGAATAGGCGTAGCCGGCCGATGCAATCAGCGCGGAGATGGCGATGATGTGGAGCAGTCGGATCACCGGCGCCCTCCCCGTTTCTCGGCTGTCTGCGGCAGTTCCGCCAGCATTGTGATGGCGCTCAAGGGTTCCTGGGCAGGCACGTCGGTTCGCGCACCGGCACGGAGCTTCGCCGAACGAGCGCGCGGATTGCGCGCGATTTCCTGATCACTCGGGCCGACCGGACCGCGTGTGACCGCCTCGAATGTCGGTTCTGCCATTGCGGCGCTCGGCATGTGCCGCGATCCGCTCGGGGTGCGCCCCGTGCGCGCGGCGAAGAACTGCTTCACGATGCGATCTTCCAGTGAATGGAAGGTGACGACGACAAGACGCCCACCGGGCTTCAGGATGCGCTCCGCCGCATGCAGCGCGCGAACGAGCTCACCGAGCTCGTCGTTCACCGCGATCCGAAGGCCCTGGAAGACTCGTGTCGCCGGATGGATGCCGCCCGGTTCCTGCCGAATGAGCGAAGCAACAAGCTCCGCGAGCTGCCGCGTCGTCTCGAAAGGCTGCCTGCGACGCGCCTCGATAATAGCGCGCGCCACGGCGCGTGCACGGCGCTCCTCGCCATAATGATAGAAGATGTCCGCCAGTTCGGCTTCGGAGGCTTCGTTCACCAGATCGGCGGCGCTCGGCCCGTCGCGCTCCATGCGCATGTCGAGAGGACCATCGCTGCGAAACGAGAAACCTCGCTCGGCCTCGTCGAGCTGCATCGACGACACGCCGATATCGAGCACAACGCCATCGACGCCATCCATGCCCTGTGCATGCGCGATCCCGTCAAGGTTGCCGAACCGTCCCGGCACGAGCGACAACCGGCGCTTCACCCGCGAAGCAAGCGCAGCTCCTCCGGCGATCGCATCGGGATCGCGGTCGATGGCAATAACCGTGTTGCGGGGATTGGCATCAAGAATGGCGCGCGTGTAGCCGCCTGCGCCAAATGTGCCGTCCATGAAAACGCCGCCGCGCTTGACGTCAAGCGCTGTGCAGACCTCTTCCAGGAGCACGGGAACGTGACGGGTCGGTCCGCCAGCGGCTCCGGCTCCTGGGCCGTCGCCGCGTCCCATCATCGCTCCCGTACTCCTGGTGAGATATCCTGCACCGAACGCTGCTCCATAACCCGGGCTCCTAAAACCTTTTTCAGGTCTCGCACCTTCGTGCGCGCCTCCTCCAAGTGCGCACGGAAGCGCTCGGGCTCCCAAATCTGGAACTTGTGACCGAGTCCGACGAACGTCACCGTGTCCGTGATCCCGGCATGTACTTTCACTGAATCCGTCAGGATGACACGCCCCTCCGGATCGACTTTCAAGATTTCGCTGGTTCCGAACAACGCCGTCGACAGCTGATCCCGTTCGTCCGAATAAGGCGACAGCGTCGACAAAAACGCATCGATCTCGTTCAAAAGCACATTGCCACCCGCATCCAGCGCCGACGCGTCGAGCGCCGGGTGAACGTAGAGTCCCTCGAATCCATCCCTGGCCAACACAGCCCGGAAGGATGCCGGGATCGAGACCCGCCCCTTCGAATCCAACTTGTTGGTGAAATTGGACACGAAGCGGTTCATGGGCCGCGACTCGCGCACTCCTGATTGTCAGCCCCCCGGCGAATCGACGAGATCCACCGCCTCCCGACGCCGATGATGACGCCTCTTTCCGAGTGGTACGATCAGAACCTTTCGTGGGGCTGACCTTCCCTTCGGAAGACATCGTCGACGGGATGATTTGGGATAACATGGGAGGTTATGGGCGTCAACGAAATGGAACTGGTTTGAAGACTTCTCGGCAGACAACCGACATCAGAATCGTTTAGGGTTAATGAATCGTAAGCAGGCCAACGGTTTGGCCCTTCTTTTCGAAAAATTTGCCCTGTGGAAAAGGTTGTCAGCCGGCCTGTAAGCCGGGTTCTGTAGGGCCCAAGGCGCAAGCCTTGGACGTGGCGGCCATTCCTCTGGGGCGGCCATTGCTGACCGCCTCAAGCAACCAACCCGGACGACGAGCCTGGAAACCGGCCTGGCGCGAACGCCTGTCGTCCCTATTCGGTTTTGCTCCTGGTGGGGTTTACCGTGCCGTCCGCATTACTGCGTCCGCGGTGCGCTCTTACCGCACCCTTTCACCCTTACCTCGCGAAGCGAGGCGGTCTGCTTTCTGTGGCACTTTCCCTAGGGTTGCCCCCGCCGGACGTTATCCGGCACCGTGCTTCCATGGAGCCCGGACTTTCCTCCTCGAGAAAACTCGAAGCGGCCGCCCGGCCGGCTGACAAGGTCGATGTGGGGCACAAGGCTGTGCTTCGTCAAGGGCGCTCTCATTCGGTTTTTGCCGTGAGTGTCTTCACTTTGGCGCAATAAGTGCGCGATGCCCGGTTCATCGTCTGTGTGCGATGGCCGAACTGGTAGCGCAGGATCGTGCCGCACGTATCTCCGCCAGCAAGAGTGTAGGCCTGTGCGAGATATTTCAGGCCATAGCGCAGGTTTGTCTCCGCATCCAGGAGACCGGCAGCGCCACCCTGATATCCGAGGGACTGCGCCGTCCGGAAATTGATCTGCGTCAGCCCTACATTCGGACCATTGCGCGCGCCGGCATTGTAACGGCTCTCGAGACGAACGATGGCATCCGCCAGCTCGAAGGGCAGATTATGCTCAGATGCATAGCGCACGATGAGTGGCTTGAGCGCATTCGCACGGACATCGTCGGCAATTTTCGATTTCATCCCGGTGCCGGCTGGAATGGACGCCGTTGCTACAGGTTTTTCGTCGTCGGCCGTTGCGGCTTTAGCCGCGTTTTCCGCGGTCGGCATCGCAGCATCTTCCTCCACAGCATACTTTTCCGGCGAAACGACGCTAGGCCCCTCGCCTCCTTCCGCCTTAGCCTGTGACGCAAGGGCAAGTGCAGTAGCACCAAGAATCGCAATCACCACCGTTCTAAGGAAATGCTGCAAAGTCATATAAAATCTCCAATAGGCAATTGCATACAATCAAGCGCTCGGTGGGCGCGAAATAGGGCAAAGATGTGGCGCGGCAAGACGCAACGATATTCAAAAACTGCTTAGACTACACAATACTCAAAGACAAACTTGCTGAAGAATCATCCAAAATTAGCCTGCGCAATATACTGAAGAATTTTCTACAGATAATTCTTGCCAGGAGGAACCGTTTGGCATGCCGAGAGTTGGCGTCAGCGTAAGGTCAAGCTAAGTAGGGCTGGGCGGTCCACAGCCCGCAAAGACAGGGAAGCTTCCATGAAAAAGATCATCACAGCCATCGCAGCTGGCGCCCTCACCCTCTCGATGGCAGCCTGCAACACTCCTGGCGAGCGTGCAGTCGGCGGTGCGGCTATTGGCGGTCTCGCGGGTGCGGCCATCGGTGGCGCTGCAACGGGCCGTGCAGGCGGCGCCCTTGCCGGTGCCGCGATCGGTGCGGCCGGCGGCGCGATTGTCGGCGCCGGAACGGCTCCCGCCCGTCCCGCATGCCCATACGGCACCTATCAGGACGTTTACGGCAACATCTACTGCCGCTAATCGCGCCTTCATTCGAATTTTAGGGGCCGGGACCGTTCCGGCCCCTTTTCTTTTGCTAGGACTTGCGCATACCACTCAGTCACGATGATTCAGTCGATTTGGGGCAAATTGGGTGGCGCAGGCATCGGGCTCGCGCTCGGGGGGCCGATTGGCGCGCTGCTTGGCGGCGTCGCCGGCCATGTGCTGATCGATCGTGAAGGTGCGATCTTCGGACGCCCGCCTCGCGATGTCATCTTCACCATGGGCCTGGTTGCGCTTGCAGCCAAGATGGCAAAGGCCGACGGCGTCGTTGTGGACCGCGAGGTCAAGGCGTTCGAGCAAATCATCGAAGTCCCCACCAGCGAGCATGATCGCGTCAAACGCCTGTTCGCCCTCGCCATGCAGACCTCTGACGGCTTCGAGGCCTATGCCCACCAGATCGGCGATGCCTTCAAGGACGAACCGGCTCTGCTGGAAGACGTACTCGACGGCTTGTTTCATATCGCCAAGGCGGATGGCGCCGTTCACGAGGCCGAATTCGCCTATCTGCGGGATGTGGCCACGATCTTCGCCTTCGCCCCGGTGGATTTCGAGCGCATCGCCGCGCGCCATGTGAAGCAGGCCGACGATCCTTATCTGATCCTCAAGGCCGATCGCGACATGAGCGATGACGAGGTGAAGCGTCATTATCGAAAGCTCGTGGCGGAGAACCATCCGGACCGGGAGATCGCGCGCGGCCTGCCGCCGGAAGCGGTGAAGATTGCGACGGAACGGCTGGCCGTCATCAATGCTGCTTGGGAGCGCATCGCGGCCGAGCGAAATCTCAGGTGATCGAATGAGTGCTTCCCTTTCTCCGGAAAGCTCCGCTGCCGCGAAGGTTTTCCCTTCGCCCAACCACGGGGAAAGGAAAGGCGGCCAGCGTCCCAACATGCTGATCCTGCACTACACCGGCATGCCGGATGCAGGCGAAGCGCTGCAATGGCTCTGCAATCCCATCTCTCAGGTCTCGGCCCATTATTTCGTGTTCGAGGACGGGCGCGTCATTCAGATGGTGCCGGAGACGCGTCGCGCTTGGCATGCGGGCGTCTCGTCCTGGGATGGAGAGACGGACATCAACTCCTCCTCGATCGGTATCGAGATCGCCAATCCCGGACATCCGGGTGGGCTGCCGCCCTTTCCGGATGCGCAGATCGACAGCGTGACGGCCCTGGCGGGCGATATCGTTGCCCGCTGGAAAATTCCCGCCACGCGGGTGCTCGGCCATTCCGACGTCGCCCCCGGACGCAAGCTCGATCCCGGCGAAGCATTTCCCTGGCAGCGCCTGCACGAGACCGGGATCGGCCATTGGGTGCCTCCGGCCCCGATCCGGGACGGGCGTTTCTTCTCGCGCGGTGACGAGGGCATGCCGATCGAGGCGCTGCAGGCCATGCTGGCCATGTATGGCTACAGCCAGAAGATCACCGGCGTCTTCGACAAGGATACGGAGAAGGTGGTTACGGCCTTCCAGCGCCATTTCCGACCGGAACGGGTCGACGGGGTGGCCGATGCCTCGACCATCACCACTCTCAGAGACCTCATCGCCCGCCGGCCACAAAGCGCCGCATGACAAAGAGTTAACTCGAAACCGGGCGAGAATTCCGTCACAATCCCGGTGCATGAACATCATCGCGTAAGGAAACATCGGCGTGCGTCGGGTCTGGTTCTGGTTGGTTGGCATTCTGGCGGTTGCGGGAACGGTCGGCTTCTTCCTGTGGCGTCCCGCGGGCGGCAACGCATCCGATGCGGCCTACAGGCTTGCTGCCGTCGAGCGCGGCCCAATCACGGCGAGTGTGCGCGCCACGGGCACGCTCAACCCCGTCACAACGGTTCTCGTCGGCTCCCAGCTCTCCGGACAGGTCGTTGAAATTCTCGCCGACTACAACACGCCGGTAAAGGAGGGACAGGTCGTGGCCCGTCTCTATTCCGAGCAGATCAAATCCCGCCGTGACGCCGCCCTTGCGGACCTTGCCCAGGCGAAGGCCGACCGGGATACCAAAAGCGCCCAGATCGACAAGGCGCAGTCCATGCTGCAGCGTTCCGAGGCCGTTGCGGCGGATCTTGCCGCGCAGCGTGACCGCGCCCAGGCGCAGCTTGCCGAAGCGCAGCGCAATTTCGAGCGGCAGGTCGAACTCACAACCCGGGCTGTCGGCACGCAAAACGCGCTGGACCAGGCCAAGACCCAGCTCGACATTCAGAAAGCGGCTCTGGTTTCGGCACAGGCCCAGATGGCTTCCAACAAGGCGGAAGCCACGGGTTTGAGAGCCGATATCGCTCTTGCGGAAGCTGGCGTGAAATCCGCCGAGGCCCTGATCCTTCAGCGCCAAGCGAAGCTGAGGGATATCGAGATAGATCTCGACCGCACGGATATCCGCTCACCGGTCGACGGCGTCGTGGTCAAGCGCGATATCGAGCTTGGCCAGACGGTTGCGGCCTCCCTCTCGACGCCGACGCTGTTCACCATCGCGCAGGACCTGCGGGAAATCGATATCTACGCCAATATCGACGAGGCCGATGTGGGCCGCCTCAAGCCCGAGCAGCCGGTGAGCTTCACCGTGAATGCCTATCCGAACCGTACCTTCAACGGCACGGTGCGCCTCGTCCGTCTCGGTGCACAGACCGTTCAGAACGTGGTGACTTATACGGCCGTGATCGGCGTCAAGAACCGGGATCTGGCGCTCCTGCCCGGCATGACGGCCAATCTCCAGATCGTCACGGACGAGCGCGACGATGCATTGCGCGTTCCGAACGCGGCTCTGCGTTTCCGGCCGGCAGGGACCGTCGCATCCGCCGTGAAGCTTCCTGCGCCCGATGCCCAGAACGCCAAAGCCTCAGGTCGGAGAAGGGACGCGCGTCCAACCGGAGACGAAGGGAGCGAAGGACGTGTCTATCGCCTCGGCGCTGATGGGAATCCGGAACTCGTTCCGGTTCGGCTCGGCGTGACGGATGGCAATTACACGGAAGTGCTCCGGGGCGAGCTGAAGGAAGGGACTGCGATTATCACCGGAAGCGGTGCACGCGGAGGCTCGGCGACGGATACGGATCCCGGTCGCTCCACGCCGCGTCCTCGCGCCCCGCGCATGTTCTGAGGAAAGACCGGTGGCGCTCATCGAAACACGCGGCCTGAGACGAGTCTACGATCTCGATGCGGGGCGCGTGGTCGCGCTCGATCATGTGGATCTCGATGTCGAGCAAGGCGATTTCGTCGCCGTGATGGGCCCCTCGGGTTCGGGCAAATCCACTTTCATGAATCTCATCGGGTGCTTGGATAAGCCTACCGACGGCCATTACCGACTGGCGGGCACGGCAGTCGAGACCCTCGATGCGAACGGGCTTGCGCGCCTGCGCAACCGCGAGATCGGTTTCGTCTTCCAGCAATTCAATCTGCTGCCGCGCGTCGACGCCATCGGCAATGTGGAACTGCCGATGATCTATGCCGGCACGGAGCGCAGGTCCCGTCACGAGCGCGCCCTGAATGCCCTTGGCCGTGTCGGCCTTGCCGACCGCTCGCATCATCGTCCGATGCAGCTGTCCGGTGGCCAGCAGCAGCGCGTCGCCATCGCACGGGCACTCGTGAACAACCCGAGCCTGCTTCTCGCCGACGAGCCGACCGGCGCCCTCGACAGCCGCACGGCCAAGGAAATCCTGGCGCTGTTCCAGGAGTTGAACCGCGAGGGCGTCACCATCATCCTCGTCACTCACGATGCGGATGTAGGGCGTCATGCCCGCCGCCTCGTGCGGTTCAAGGACGGACGCGTGATCGAGGATTGTCGCCAGACGCCTCTCGACGCGCGCCTGGAGGATGAAGCGGCATGAGATTGATCGAAGCCATCCGCTCCGCATTTTCGGCGATTGCCGCCAATGCTCTGCGCAGCCTGCTCACCATGCTCGGCATCGTGATCGGCGTCGCCGCTGTGATCGCCATGGTCGCCATCGGCTCTGGCGCACGCAACCTGGTGGATCAGCAGATCAGGTCGCTCGGCGCTAACCTCGCCATCGTCACGCCCGGCAACGTTACCCAGGGCGGAGCGCGCCTTGGAGCGGGTGCCGCCTCGTCTCTCACGGATGAGGATGCGGAAGCTATCCGGAAAGAAATCGACGGTGTCGTTGCGGCGGCTCCCTTCGTGCAAGGCGCGACACAGGTCGTCGCCGGCGGAAACAACTGGGGCACGCGCATCTACGGCATCGACAATGATTGGTTCGAAGCCCGTGAATGGGGCGTTGCCCAGGGGCGCAGCTTTGACTCCGAGGAAATTCGCCGCGGTGACATCGTCGTCATTCTCGGCCAGACGGTGGCGCGCAATCTGTTCGGCGAGGAAGATCCCATCGACAGGACCGTCCGTGTGCGCAACGTGCCTTTCCGAGTAATCGGCATCATGGCGGCCAAGGGTCAATCCGCCTTCGGGCAGGACCAGGATGATGTGATCTTCGTTCCTCTCGATGCCGGGCGCCGCCGCGTGATCGGGCGCAATTATGCCAAGGACAGATCGGTCGGTTCAGTCTTCGTGAAGTTCGCCAATGAGGAGGACATCGAGCCGGGCATCGAACTTATGACGCATCTCCTCAAGCAGCGGCACCGCATCATCGGCGATCAGGAAGACGACTTCTCGATCCGCAACCTGACCGAGATCGCCAACACGGCATCAGCCTCCGCCAACACTCTCTCCATGCTGCTTGCGGCGGTGGCTGCCGTCTCGCTCCTCGTCGGCGGCATCGGCATCATGAACATCATGCTGGTCTCCGTGACGGAGCGGACCAGAGAGATCGGCCTGCGACTGGCGGTCGGCGCGCGCCCGCGTGATATTCTCAGCCAGTTCCTGATCGAAGCCACGACCCTGTCCACCATCGGCGGCATCCTCGGCATCGGGCTCGGTGCAGGCGCGGCCTATTTCGTCGCCCGCCTGGCCGGGTGGCCTTCGCTGGTCTCGACGAACGCCATCGTGATCGCGGTCGGCTTCTCCGCTCTCGTCGGCATCTTCTTCGGCTTCTATCCGGCACAGCGCGCGGCAAAGCTCGATCCGATCGAGGCGTTGCGACGGGAATAGCACGACGTATTATCCGTCATTCCGGGGACGCCATAGGCGTAGCCCGGAACCCATAAGCACTTACCTTACAGAATAAGAAGCAGCGGGTGTCGTTTCACCCTACTCGTACCCGTTAGCGGCTACGGGTTTCGAGCTCCGCTGCGCGGCCCCGGAATGACGGCACCACCCTACTCCGCCGCCATCACCGTATAATGGCTCGGATCGTAGTTGAGGATCGGAGAGAGCCAGCGCTCCACTTCCGGAATGCTCATGCCCTTGCGTGCCGCGTAATCCTCCACCTGATCGCGCTCGACCTTGGCGACGCCGAAGTAATAGGCCTCCGGATGCGACAGGTAGAGGCCCGATACGGACGAGCCCGGCCACATGGCGTAGGATTCCGTCAGAGTCACGCCGATCTTGCGTTCGGCGTCGAGCAGGCTGAACAGGGCCGCCTTCTCCGTATGATCGGGCTGCGCGGGATAGCCTGGCGCCGGACGGATGCCCTGATATTCCTCACGGATCAAATCCTCATTCGTGAGCGCCTCATCCGACGCATAAGCCCAAAACTCCTTGCGCACGCGCTCATGCATGCGCTCGGCGAAGGCTTCCGCCAAGCGGTCGGCGAGCGCCTTCACCAGGATCGACTGATAGTCGTCGTTGGCGCGCTCGAATTTTTCCGCGATACGAACTTCTTCGATACCGGACGTGACAACGAAGCCGCCGACGTAATCCGCTTTGCCGCTTTCAGCCGGTGCAACGAAGTCGGACAGACATAGATTGGGTTTGCCATCGCGCTTCGAAAGCTGTTGACGCAAGCCGTGGAAGGTCGCGAGCTCCTCGCTGCGGCTTTCGCCTGTGTAGAGGCGGATATCGTCGCCGACCGTATTCGCAGGCCAGAAACCGATCACGGCTTTCGGATTGAACCAACGCTCGTCCACGAGGCGCTTCAGCATCGCCTGCGCATCCTCCCAGAGCTGACGTGCAGCCGCGCCCTGCTCTGCGTCTTCAAGGATCGCTGGGAAGCGACCCTTCAGCTCCCAGGTCTGGAAGAAAGGCGTCCAGTCAATATAGGGCACCAGCTCGGCCACGTCGTAGCTGCGGAACACGCGTGCGCCCGTAAAGGTCGGCTTCGGCGGCTGATAAGGCGCCCAGTCGATTTTCGGCTTGTTGGCCCGGGCCTTCTCCAGCGGCAAACGCTGCTTGTCGGCCTCGGAGCGTACATGAGCTTCCGCCACTTTGCGGTACTCGGCCTGAATCGTCTCGACGTAATTGCCCTTCATGTCGGGCGAGAGCAGCGAAGAGACGACACCGACCGCGCGGCTCGCATCCGTTACATAGACGGTCTGTCCCTTGCTGTAATTCGGATGGATCTTCACCGCCGTGTGGACCCGGCTCGTGGTCGCGCCGCCGATCAGAAGCGGGATGTCGAAACCTTCGCGCTCCATCTCGCTCGCCACATGGACCATCTCGTCGAGAGACGGCGTGATGAGACCCGAGAGGCCGACGATATCCACGTTCTCCTTACGCGCAGTCTCCAAAATCTTCTGCGCGGAAACCATGACGCCGAGATCGATGACCTCGTAGTTGTTGCAGGCCAGGACCACACCGACGATGTTCTTGCCGATATCGTGCACATCGCCCTTCACGGTCGCCATCAGGACCTTGCCGGCGGCGGAGCGCACAGCCGCACCCGAACCTTCCTTTTCCGCCTCCATGAAGGGCATGAGATAGGCCACAGCCTGCTTCATCACGCGGGCGGATTTCACCACCTGCGGCAGGAACATTTTACCTGCGCCGAACAGATCGCCGACCACGTTCATGCCCGCCATCAACGGACCTTCGATCACATGCAGGGGACGCTCGGCGGCAAGGCGCGCCTCTTCGGTATCCTGATCGATGAACTCGGTGATGCCGTTGACGAGCGCATGCTCCAGGCGCTTTGCGACCGGCCACGAGCGCCATTCGAGATCGGCGGTCTTGACGGCTCCTGCCCCATCGCCCTTGAAGCGCGGTGCTGCTTCGAGCAGCCGCTCCGTCGCATCGGGACGGCGGTTGAGAACAACGTCCTCGCAGAGTTCCCGCAATTCCGGATCGATCTCGTCATAGACCGCGAGCTGGCCCGCATTCACGATACCCATATCCATGCCGACCCTGATCGCATGGAACAGGAAGACCGAGTGCATGGCCTCGCGCACGGGCTCGTTGCCGCGGAAAGAGAAGGACAGGTTCGACACGCCGCCGGAGATATGCGCGTAAGGCAGCGTCTCGCGGATGATGCGTGTCGCCTCGATGAAAGCGACGCCGTATCCGTTATGCTCCTCGATGCCGGTGGCGACGGCAAAAACGTTCGGATCGAAGATGATGTCTTCCGGCGGGAATCCGATCTCTTCCGTGAGGATTTTATAGGCCCGCGCACAGATTTCGACCTTGCGCTCCAGCGTGTCCGCCTGCCCCTTCTCGTCGAACGCCATCACGACGACGGCGGCGCCATAGGAGCGACAGATCTTCGCGTGTTCGATGAAGGATTCGACGCCCTCCTTCATGGAGATCGAGTTCACGATGGCCTTGCCCTGAATGCATTTCAGTCCGGCCTCGATGACGTGGAACTTGGAGGAATCCACCATCACCGGCACGCGCGCGATATCGGGCTCGGCAGCGACGAGATTGAGGAACTCGACCATCGCCTTCTCGGAATCGAGAAGTCCCTCGTCCATATTGACGTCGATCACCTGCGCGCCATTGGCCACCTGATCACGGGCCACATCGAGAGCCGCCGCGTAGTCGTTATTGGTGATGAGCTTGCGGAATTTGGCGGAGCCCGTGACATTCGTGCGCTCGCCCACATTCACGAAAGGAATGTCGGAAGTGAGGACGAACGGCTCGAGACCAGAAAGCCGCATCATCGGCTTGAGCGCCGGCAGCTGGCGCGGAGCCTTTCCAGCAACGGCTCCAGCGATGGCGCGAATGTGGTCCGGAGTCGTGCCGCAGCAGCCGCCGACCACGTTGACGAGGCCCGCATCAGCAAACTCGGCGAGCATGTTCGCCGTCGCTTCAGGACGCTCGTCATAGAGGCCGAACTCGTTCGGCAGACCCGCGTTCGGATAGGCGCAGACGAAGGTATCGGCCACCTTGCCGATTTCCTGGATATGCGCCCGCATCTCCCGCGCACCGAGCGCGCAGTTAAGGCCGATGGAAAACGGTTCCGCATGGCGCACGGAATGCCAGAAGGCCGTGGGCGTCTGCCCAGACAATGTACGTCCTGAAAGGTCCGTGATCGTGCCGGAAATCATGACCGGCAGCTTCACGCCCTTCTCGATGAAGACCTGATGCGTCGCGACGATGGCGGCCTTGGCGTTCAGGGTATCGAAGATCGTCTCGATGAGAATGATCTCCGAGCCGCCGTCGATCAGTCCCCTCACCTGCTCGGCATAGGCATCGCGCACCTCGTCGAACAACACTGCGCGATAACCCGGGTTGTTCACATCCGGCGAGATCGAGAGGGTACGGTTCGTCGGGCCGATGGCGCCCGCCACGAAACGGCGTCGGCCGTCTTCCTTCTCCGCGATCAATGCCGCCTCGCGAGCAAGGCGCGAACCTTCGAAATTCAGCTCGTAGACGATGGCTTCCATGCCATAATCGGCCTGGGCGATGGAGGTACCGGAAAAGGTGTTGGTCTCAACGATGTCGGCGCCGGCGCGGAAATAATCCAGATGGACATTCCGCACCGCGTCGGGCTGGGTAAGGATGAGGAGGTCGTTGTTGCCCTTGACGTCCTGTTTCCAATCCTTGAAGCGCTGCCCACGAAAATCCTCTTCCGAGAAACGCGACCGCTGAAGCTCCGTCCCCATCGCGCCGTCGAGCACGAGGATGCGCTTGGACGCGGCTTCGCGAAGCGCCTTCAGAACTTCGGCGCCATCGGCGAGACAAGGAGGAAACGTCGTCATCTTCTTTTTCTTTCGTCTCGGCCGGTTTTCTTTCGGCCATCCACGCCGTCCAGCGCAGCTATACAAAATGCCCGGGCTAGGCCGGGCATGATCCGAACTTACGCGGCGACCCTATCGGCTTGCTCACGCAGCCCGAGCAAGTGGCAGATCGCATAGACAAGGTCGGCGCGGTTCATTGTGTAGAAGTGGAATTCGCTGACACCGCGATCGACGAGGTCGATCACCTGCTCGGCAGCGACGGCGGCCGCGATCAGCTTGCGGGTCTCCACATCAGTGTCCAACCCTTCGAAGCGGGCGGCCAGCCAATCTGGAACGCTCGCGCCGGTCTTGGCAGCAAAATTCGCCGTCTGCTTGAAGTTCTGCACCGGCACGATGCCCGGCACGATGGGGATGTCGATGCCACGCGCGCGGACACGGTCGAGATAGCGGAAGTAAAGGTCGTTATCGAAGAAGAACTGGGTGATGGCGCGGTCCGCACCGCAATCGACCTTTTCCTTGAGCACATCGATATCCGCATCGAGCGACGATGCCTCGGGATGCTTCTCGGGATAGGCGGAGACGGAGACCTCGAAATCGCCGATGGCCTTGATGCCTGCCACGAGATCGCAGGTTTTCTTGTAACCGTCGGCATGCGGTTCATAGGCCGTGCCGAGCCCGCCGACCGGATCGCCGCGTAGCGCGACCACATGACGAACGCCAGCCTCCCAATAGGAATGCACGACATTGTCTACCTCATCTTTCGCTGCAGCCACGCAGGTGAGATGAGCGGCAGGCTTCAGATGAGTCTCCCGCACGAGACGCGAAACCGTTGCGTGCGTGCGTTCACGGGTGGAACCGCCGGCGCCGTAGGTCACGGACACGAATTGCGGATTGAGAGGAGCCAGCCGCTCAATGGACGACCAGAGAGTCGCCTCCATTTCGGCCGTCTTCGGCGGAAAGAACTCGAAGGAAACCTTGATCGGAAAAGAAGCCTGGCGGCTCGGGCGCAACGCTAAGGGCGACATCAGGCAACCTCTCTGTCGGATGCGGCCAAGGGCCAGTCGGTCGCGGCGCGCCGATCCTGGCCAAGCCAAAGGGAAACGATCAGTTGCTCATCGCCCTTCTTCGATGGGGCGATCTCCCGATTGAGAGTGCAGTCGAGCCCGGCCTCGTCGAGCCAGCCGGCAACCTGTTCGGGTGCGAATCCAAGCCGGCGATGGGCCTGAGCCTCGCGCAGGAATTCAAGATTGTGCGGAGCGAAATCGACCACGAGGATGCGCCCGCCCGGGGCGACGAGGCGAGCGGCCTCACGGATCGCCCGTGCAGGATCGTCCAGATAATGCAATACCTGATGGATCACGACGAGATCGAAGGTGTTGCGCGGGAAAGGCGGCGCATAAATGTCGCCCTGCCGCAGCTCGATCCGCGGCAACCCTGCCTTTTCCAGATTGGCACGGGCGACCGAGAGCATGGCATGGCTGGCGTCGAGTCCAACCGTCCTCGAGGCGCGCGGAGCGAGAAGCTGGAGCATTCGCCCGGTGCCGGTGCCGAGATCCACGAGATCGCGGATCGGTTTCGGCCCGAGAGCGTCCAGGACGGCGGCCTCGACCACCGCCTCGGGAGCGTGAAGGGAGCGCAGGCGGTCCCATTCCGGAGCGAGCCGCGAGAAGAAGGCCTGCGCGGCTTGAGAGCGCTGGGCGCGCACGGTCTCCAGACGCGTCCGATCCTCCAGCAATTGCGGATCGGAACGGTCGAGATTGTCCAGCATCGGGCGCAGGATGGGCGAAGCCGCGCCGTGATCCATCAGCCGGAAGAAAGCCCAGGCCCCTTCCCGGTGCCGCTCCACGAGCCCCGCTTCGACCAACAGCTTCAGATGCCTGGAAATGCGGGGCTGAGACTGGCCCAGAATATCTGTCAGATCGGAAACCGAGAGCTCTCCTTCGATCAACAGCGCAAGGATCCGCAGGCGCGTTTCCTCGGCAGCCGCCCGGAGGATGCTGAGGGTCAAATCCAACGATGGAGCTGCTTTCTCGGCCATATCAAATTACGATCTCACATATAAAGATATGTTTATATTCGTTTTGACAAAACAACAAGAGCATGAGCGAGATTTTGTGCCGTCCTTGGCGGGCGGGCCTGCGGCATCTTCCCCACCAACTCTCTGGAGAATTCCGGTTCTGACGGGAGTTCTGGCTCCGGAAACGGCTATGGGACGAGTGGGATCAGCCAAGGCGATGGGGTAGTGACGCCACGGTCAGATCGGCTCTGGGCCTCATCTCCCAGGCAATGAGCGGAACGGAAAGGCTCCCGCTCCTCAGCGCCTCACCCTGGCGCGACCTGCTGCGAGAACCAAAAGAAGCACAGCCCCCGAAATGAACCAAGCCGCGATGCTGATCGGCTCGCGATTGAGAACCGACGCGATGACCAAGGTGACAAAGGTCTGCAATAACTGGACTTGGCTCACATGCGCGATGCCGCCAAGGGCAAGGCCCGCATTCCAGGCGAAGAAACCGAGATACTGGCTCATGAACGTCACGTAGGCGAACCCGATCCAGCTCCAGACCGGGACCGTTGCCGGCGCATCCGGCATAAGCCAAAGGGCGACGGGAACCGTTACTGGCAAGGCCACCACGAGAACCCAGGAAATGACCTCCCAGCCGGCAAGGCCGGCACGGACCAGCTTGGCGGAGAGCACATAGCCCAGCGCCGATGCCGCTACCGCGCCCAGGAGGAAGATATCGCCCTGTCTCAAACCTCCATCGCCTTCGAGAAAGGCGAATCCCGTGACAAGGGCAGCGCCAGCAACTGCCGCCACCCAGAAGGCTCCACTTGGTCGTTCGCCCGCGATCAGGGCGCTGATCACGGACGTGACCAGCGGCAGGATTCCCAGCACCACACCGCCATGCGATGCAGGCACGGTCTGCATGGCAAGACCGGTGAAGCCCGGGAAGCCCCCGACAAGACATAAGGCGACGAGAGCGAGCGTGCCGAGCTGCTTCCGGTTAGGCCACGGCTTGTGCAGGGCAAGCAATGTCGCGCCCGCGAAAAGCCCCGCGAGCGCCGCGCGTCCCGCCGTGACGAAAAGCGGGCTGAGATGTTCGACGGCGAGATGCGTGAAGGGCAGAGTCCCGGCAAAGATGCACATGCCGACGAAGCCCAGAAGCAGGCCAGATGTTTCCCGAGACATGAAGGCCCTTCTAGCGGAAGGGCGGCTCGTCGAAGCTGCGCAACTTCCTTGAATGGAGAGAAGTACGCTGATCTCTTAGAATATCGAGCGCCGCAAGGCCAATCATCAGGTGTTCGCCTACGGCACGCTCGTAGAAGGCGTTCGCGGCCCCCGGCAGCTTGATCTCGCCATGCAGCGGCTTGTCCGACACGCAGAGCAGCGTGCCGTAAGGAACGCGAAGGCGGTAACCCTGCGCGGCGATGGTGCCGCTTTCCATATCGACAGCAATGGCGCGCGACAGGTTGATCTGCCGTCGCTCCAGGCTCCAGCGAAGCTCCCAGTTGCGATCGTCATAGGTCACGACGGTGCCCGTGCGCAGGCGCCGCTTCAGCTCCTCGCCGCGTTCACCGGTGACCCGGGCGGCAGCCTCCTGCAGGGCCACCTGAACCTCCGCCAGGGCCGGGATCGGAATTTCGGGCGGCACGGCATTGTCGAGGATACGGTCGCGGCGAAGATAACCATGCGCGAGCACATAATCACCGATGGTCTGGGATTGGCGCAGGCCGCCGCAATGGCCCACCATGAGCCAGCAATGGGGACGCAGCACGGCCAGATGGTCCGTGATATTCTTCGCATTCGACGGGCCGACGCCGATATTGACGAGGGTTACCCCATGCCCGTCGCGATGGATGAGGTGATAGGCCGGCATCTGGAAGCGATGCCAGGGCGATGAGCCGATCAACTCCGCAACCGCATCCTCCTCGAGCCCGCTCTCGATGGTGATACCGCCAGGTAAAATCAGCTTTTCGAACGGGCTCTTGGGATTGGCAAGCTCGCTCACGGCCCAACGGACGAACTGATCCACATAACGATGATAATTGGTTAGAAGGATCCAAGGTTGAACCGAGCGCCAATCGCTGCCGGTGTAATGGACGAGGCGGCGCAGGGAATAATCCGTGCGTGCCGCATCGAACAGCGAAAGCGGACGCGGCTCGTTCTCGTTGAACTCCCAGGTCCCGTCAGCGATTTCGTCACCGACCTTGGCAAGGAGAGGCGTCGGAAAAAACTGGGCGAGTTCGGCAGCGGAATGTGCCCCCCGGCCGAGTTCGTCGCCACGCTCGAAGATGTAGGGATAGGGAATTTCCTGGTCGCTGACACCCGCCTCGATGGTCACGCCGTAATCGCGCACGAGGTATCTCAACTGCTCCAGCAGGTGGCTCTTGAAGAAGGCCGGTTGCGTGATGGTCGTCGCGTAGACACCGGGCCCCTGCAATTTGGCATAGGCCCGTTGCTTGACCGGCGGCAGGGAGGTCGCCTTGTAGACGACGCGCAGTTCCGGATAGCGAAAGCGCGCCCGCTCGTTCGGAGTCGGCGGAGTCTTGTGGGCAAAGAAACGCTCCAGCGCGTGGCGCTGCGCTTCAATGGCATCGTCATAAAGTCGGATGAGCTTTTCGACGGCTTCTTCGGGTGAGGCTACGGAATGAAAGGTCTGGATTTGATCAGCAGGCACTTTGACGTCTCTCACAAGGTCTAGTGCCTCAAAGGTCATACACTGTTTCAGTCAGGAACCCAACTGTCTTGATGAGAACCACCCTGAAGGAGGAAAGCCGGTCAGAAGGCCAGCTTCTCGCCCTGCCAGTCGAAGAAGCCGCCGCTGTCGTCCATCGTCAGGCGATCGACCAGCGCCACAAGCCCCGCGGCGCTCTGGTCGGCCGAGATATCGGCGGAGGAGCCTCCCATATCTGTCCGCACCCAACCGGGATGAACGGAGACCGCGACGATGTCGTCTTCCGCAAGGTCAGTCGCAAGGCCCTGCATCACCTTGTTCACGGCGGCCTTGGACGCCCGATAGGCGATCCGGTCCGACTTTGCGTAAGACAGGGAGCCCATGCGGCTGCTGATGGTGACGATCCTGGCTTGTTTCGAGCGCCGAAGCTGCGGCAGGAAAGCCTGGATCACCCGCAGCGGCCCCAGTGTATTGACCTTCAGCGTGTCGAGAAACCCGTCGAAGTCCATATCGAGCGTCGATTGCCGTTTGGGGCCGATGATGCCGGCATTATTGATCAGCACGTCGATAGGCTCGTCGACCGATCTTGCCGCATTGGCGATGGATGCTTCATCGAGCACGTCGAGCTTGAGCAGCCTAAGCCGGCCGCTCTCCTCGTATGTTCGCCATTCGGCAGGCCCCTGACCGGGATCGCGAAGGGTGCCGATCACGCGATCCCCACGGCTCAACAGGACGCGGGCAAGTTCCTGCCCGATGCCGCGTCCCACGCCCGTGATCAGGTAAGTTGCCATGAGGCCGATTACCGCGAGAACTTCTTGTACTTGATGCGATGCGGGATGGTGGAATCCACCCCGAGACGGCGCTTCTTGTCCTCTTCGTAATCGGCGAAGTTGCCTTCGAACCATTCCACGTGGCTGTCGCCCTCGAAGGCGAGGATGTGGGTAGCGATGCGGTCGAGGAACCAGCGATCGTGGCTGATGATGACGGCGCAACCGGCATAATCCTCCAGCGCTTCTTCGAGCGCACGAAGGGTATCCACGTCGAGATCGTTGGTCGGCTCGTCGAGGAGAAGCACATTCGCGCCCGACTTCAGGATCTTGGCGAGGTGCACGCGATTGCGCTCACCGCCCGAGAGCACGCCGACCTTCTTCTGCTGATCCGCGCCCTTGAAGTTGAAGGCTCCGCAATAGGCACGAGCATTGATCTCACGCTTGCCAAGATAAAGGATTTCGTTACCGCCGGAGATTTCCTCGTAGAGGGTCTTGTTGGGGTCGAGCGAGTCGCGGCTCTGGTCGACATAGCCGAGCTTGACGCTCTCGCCGATCTGAATCGCTCCCTCGTCCGGCTGCTCCTGGCCCGTGATCATGCGGAACAGGGTCGTCTTACCGGCGCCGTTCGGGCCGATGATGCCGACGATGCCACCGGGCGGGAGCTTGAAGGACAGGCCGTCAATGAGCAGCTTGTCGCCGAAGGCCTTTTTCAGGCCGTCGAACTCGATGACGTTGTTGCCCAGGCGTTCGGCAATAGGAATGATGATCTGCGCGGTCGTCGGCCCCTTCTCGGCAGCCTTCGCGACGAGATCCTCATACCGCTGGATACGGGCCTTGGACTTGGCCTGACGGGCCTTCGGCGAGGCAGAGACCCATTCGCGCTCGCGCTCGATGGTGCGCTTATGTGCCTCATCCTCACGGCCCTCCTGCTCCAGACGCTTCTGCTTCTGTTCGAGCCAGGAGGAGTAATTGCCCTCGTAAGGAATGCCACGGCCACGGTCGAGTTCGAGAATCCAGCCCGTCACGTTGTCGAGGAAGTAACGGTCGTGGGTCACGATCAGGATCGCGCCGGGATAGCTGCGCAGGTGACCTTCGAGCCATCCGGTCGTCTCTGCGTCGAGATGGTTGGTCGGCTCGTCGAGAAGAAGCAGTTCAGGCTGCTCCAGAAGCAGCTTGCAGAGCGCCACGCGACGGCGTTCGCCGCCCGAGAGCTTGTCCACGGCCCAGTCGTCCGGCGGGCAGCGCAGGGCGTCCATGGCCTGATCGACCTGCGAATCCAGGTCCCACAGGCCTTTCGCCTCGATCTCGTCCTGGAGGCGGGTCATCTCGTCCGCCGTCTCGTCCGAGTAATTCATGGCGAGTTCGTTGTAGCGGTCGAGGATCGCCTTCTTGGCGGCGACGCCTTCCATGACGTTCTCGCGTACGGTCTTCGACGGATCGAGCTGTGGCTCCTGCGGCAGGTAGCCGACGCGCGCGCCCTCGGCCACCCAGCCCTCGCCGGAGTAATCCGTGTCGATGCCCGCCATGATGCGCAGAAGCGTCGATTTACCGGCGCCGTTGACGCCGAGCACGCCGATCTTGGCATCGGGGTAGAAGGACAGATGAACATTGTCCAAGACCTTCTTGCCGCTCGAGTAGGTCTTGGTGAGGCCACGCATGTGGTAAATGAACTGACGGGACACGGGAAAAGCCCTGCTGAAGAGGTTCGCGTTGAAGGAGTTGGGCGTCAGTTAGCAGGGGCGGCCTGCCGGAGCAAGGCGGGGAGTGACGCCTGGGCTCTCTTGCGATCATGACGGCAGCGGAAACCCGTGCGGCTTGCCCCTCCCGCGTCATCGACGGCCTTCTTAGGCGGAGGCCGTGTGTTGCGGCGGGCCTCCCGTCGAGTGAGCCTGCAGCTCTCTCACGAGACCGTGTTCCGGCTCTGCCACCTGCGACGCCTCGCGAGCGCGCCCCTCGGTGAGCCGGGACTGCTTCCGATATAGCCAAGGTTGGCGGCCCTGCCAAGAACAAATAGAGAACATTGAGCAGTTCATTCTCTTATCGGCCGAAGGAGAGCTGCAAAAGAAATGTACTTCAGAAACTTCGGGCCTGTCTGCAAGGTGCATTAGCGCACTTGAAGCGGCAGCTCCGCCTCCCAATTCTCTGCCTCAACGTAATTTTATCCAGACGAGGTAAGACATGGATTATATCATCAACAAAAAGCTCACATTGGCAGCTGTAATTCTTGGAGGAGACAGCATCAATGTCTTGCATGATTCAGGGCTCACAACAGATGATAAGCCATGCGTCAAAAGTATTGGAAGCAACAATCTCATCCAAGTTTATGGCTATCTGAATTCTCAAAATAACACTGCAGTCATCTTAGGCAATGGTTGCAAGATATGGAACGCAGGAACAATTTTCGGGAAAACAGGCGCTATTCAGATTGGCGAAATGCGAGACGGTGAAGGTATCCATAATACCGGGTCCATTACGTCTTCCGAGGGAACCGGGATTTTTGGAACGGGGTTGCTCTCAATTCAAAATGGTACTGCCAGCGAAGGAGGTGCTCAGATCTCGGGCAAAGATTTTGGGATCAATTTCACCAATGGTTTCGGCAGCGACAAAAAACTGACTGTCGCTAATTACGGAACAATATCGGGCGGCATCGCTATCCAAGGATCAGCATCGAACGATGAGATTTATAATGTTGGCACTATCCAATGCACGGGCTCGAGCGGCATTGCGATTTCCCTGGGAGATGGTGCGGATCTCTATAAAGGACTGACGGGAACTGTCTCCGGCCTTATCGATATGGGGGCGGGCAATGACACCGTTGAAGTGGGTAAAGCCAACGAATATATCGACGGAGGCGCTGACATGGATACGGTGAAATTCACCGGCAAGCGCTCAGACTACACCATAACGAAGGATAGCTACGGCTATTTCGCCGTGCAAGATAACCGCGGTGCAAGCGGCGATGGCACCGACCATATCAAGAACGTTGAACGGTTTGAGTTCAAAGATGGCACCGTCACCGCTGATGATCTGATCCCGAGCACCACACCAGGCGGCGACACTGGCGGGGGCGGCACCGGAGGCGGGTCTGGCGGCAGCACTGGCGGTGGAACTGGTGGTACTGGAGGCGGCACCGGAGGTGGGACTGGAGGAGGAAGCACGGGCACGCCCGGCACCTCGACCCCGGGTCAGGTCCTGATCGGCACCAAGGCCAAGAATACACTGGTGGGCGGTGCCGCTGACGACAAGCTCTACGGCAAGTATGGCAATGACAAGCTCACGGGCGGGGCCGGTCACGACGTGTTCGTCTTCGACACCAAGCTCGGCACCGCCAGCACCGACCGCAAGGTGAACTTCGACACGATCACGGACTTCCACGTGGGCGAAGACAAGATCTGGCTCGACAATGCCATCTTCAAGAAGCTCGGCAAGGCCGGCTCACCCAATGCGCCGGCGGCCCTGAAGAGCGCGTTCTTTCATGTCGGCAGCAAGGCGCACGACAAGAACGACTACCTCAACTACAACCCTAAGACCGGCATCGTCACTTATGACGCGGATGGTAACGGCCACAAGTACAAGCCCATCGAGATCATGAAGATCGCCAACAAGGCTCTGCTCTCGGCAACAGACTTCCTCGTCATGTAACCGACACCGCATCGGTCATTCCAATATAGTGTCGGAAAAGCTTGGGATCCGTGAGCGTTGCGCACGGATCACTCGCTCGTTTCCAATCCATATCGGAAACAGCAAAAGCGTGGGTCAAAGCCCGAACGGATAAGTCTCGGGCATCCCTTCCCCGTGCGACGTGGTGAGCGGCGTGACGGCCTTGGTTTCCTCGAACCAGACGAAGGCATCGAACTGCTCGGGCAGGATAGCCTCGAAATAGTGGCTGTAGAGCTCCGTCTCCGGCCGATAGATCACCCCGATGGCGCGCTCCAGACGGGGCCGGGAGAGAGCGCCCCTGAGATGGAGCCGGCTGCTCGCGCGCCAATCGGTGAGAAAGCGACCCAGCCCGGCATCCCGAAAGATCCGTTCGTGACTGTCCGGTCGTGCCGGGCGCACATCCTTGATTTCCATGGGGGCATCCCAGTCGCTCGCCGCGGCCACCGTGCCGCGATCCGTCCCGAAGCCGACAAGAACCGCCCGGTCCTCATAAGCCGTGCGGCAGAGCTCGCCGATATTGAACTCCCCCTGCCAGCCCATCGCCGTCGCGGAGGCATTGCCGATGTGGGAATTGTGGGCCCAGACGACCACCTTGGCATGGCTCCTATTGGTCAGGAGGCTCTGGAGCGTACCGAACATATGCCGGTCGCGCAGGTTCCAGGATTCCGTCGCGCCTTCATACATGATCCGATAATAATGCTCCGCCGCATGGACGATCTTGGCGTTCTGGACAGCGTCGAAAAACTCCTCCCGGCCATTGGCCTTCAGGTAGTCGAGCCTGTTGTTCAGCATCGCCTGGAGCTGGGCGAGCAGGGCCTGATCGCAAGATCTTTTCCGGCCGGTCAGAACGGCCTTGCCGTATCGGGCAGGATCGGACTGCCAGGGGCTCAGGCAGCCATAGCGCGCCCTCGCCTCCTGAGCCGCCTCGGAATCGACCCTGTCGAGATAATCCAGAACCGCGCGGATGGAGGTGTTGAGGCTGTAGATATCGAGCCCGCGGAACTCGGCCCGTTCCTGCTCTGGACGATCCCTGTTGAAATCGCGCATCCAGTTGACGAAATCGGCCACCTCCTCGTTGCGCCACATCCATGTGGGGAAACGCTCGAATGCCACGTCCTCCGTCTGTGGGATGGACCTGTGCCGTACATAAGCATCGACTTTAGCCGCATCCGGCCAATCGGCCTCGACGGCGACGATGGTGAATCCGTGCCGCTCGATAAGCCGCCGCGTGATCGCGGCTCGGGCCCGGTAGAATTCGGAAGTCCCATGGGTCGCCTCGCCGAGAAGCACGACCTTGGCATCGGCGAAGCGGTCGAACATCGCACCGAAGGCCTCGGCATCGTCCACGGCCGGTAGAGGCTCCCCATGCGCACGAACGATCCCGATGGCTTCGTTGAGCGTGGCGTCGTTCTCACCCCGTTTCCACGAAAGCCCGACCATGGTTCCACCTCATGAAGGCGAAGCCGGGCGGCAGAACCTGCAGCCGCGGACCGCCCTTCACTAACGGCAGGCGTGGTTCTCCTGTTCCGGCGTCAGAGCCCTCTGACGAGGCCGCCATCGACGAGGATATTCTGGCCCGTGATGTATCCAGCATCGTCGGATAGGAGGAAGGCCGCCGTCTTCGCCACCTCTTCGACCGTGCCATATCGGCCCATGGGAATGCGGGCCGTACGCTCGGCCTTTTCGGGCAGGCTGTCGATGAAGCCCGGCAGCAGATTGTTCATGCGGATGCCAGCCTTGGCATAGCGGTCGGCATAGAGTTTGGTGAAGGAGGCAAGCGCCGTACGCAGCGCCGCAGAGATGGGAAAGTCCGGATCCGGCTCGAAAGCCGCGAAGCTCGATATGTTGACGATGGAGCCCTTCCCCGCCTTCTCCATGACAGGCGTGACGAGGCGGGCCATGCGCACCGTGTTCATGAGGACCACGTCGAGCCCCGTATGCCAATCCGCATCGGGAATGGCGAGAAGATCGCCCTTCGGCGGGTGCCCGGTATGGTTCACCACGGCATCGATGCGGCCGAAGCGCTCAAGGGCAAGCTGGACGAGGCGCTCGAGATCCGCGGGCTCGGTCACGGACCCCTGCACGGCAAGGGCATCCGTTTCACGGGCGATCTCCTGCAAGCCCTCCGAACGCGCAAACAGCGCGAGACGGTAGCCGCGTGCGTGCAGCTCCCTGGCAATGGCCGCTCCCATTCCCTTGCTGGCAGCGGTGACGATGGCGACTGGGTTCATGGTGTCTCCGTTTCGGCGTCGGAGAGACCCTACAACTCTCAGACCATTTCCGCCATCATGGCGGCAAAGGCTTCCTCCGCGGCCAGAACCGTCGTCATCTGCACCGTATGGGCGAAGCGATAGGGCTCGCCGTAGATCGTCTCGTCCGGGAATTCCGTGATCAGGGTCAGCGGCGTCGGATGCCGATCCTCCGCTGTCAACAGAGCGGGCACCCCGTTGATAATCTCGTAGGGCGTGCCGCCGGTATGAATCGAGCAGATCTCAATCTGGCGACGGTTGAACTCAACGAGCCCCGGAATGGCCGCAAGCCTCTTCGTCACGGCCTCAACCAGGAACCGTGCGCGCTCAGCCCAGGACGGATGATGCCGCAGGATCAGGAAGAAGCCTTTCGGGATGGTCCAAAGCTCGAAGCCGCGCGGCAGGTAACCAGTGAAGGGCCGCGTCCATTCATGCGCCGGATAGCCGTGGAGATTGACGTGCAGTTGCGCGCCCGACAGCTCCAGTGCCTTGAGGCGAGCGCCGATCTCGGCGGTAGGACGCTCGCGGCCGAACTCGACGTCGCAGCCGAGCGAGGTGTAGCGCGCCGCGTGGTGCATGTGACGCGGATTGCTCTCGCAGAGGCGCCCGTGCAGCGCATAGCCGTCGGGATTCTCAACGGGGATGAAGGCGATATTCGCATCCGGATCGGCAAGCAGCTGGCGCATCGCCCGCAGCGCGCCGACAGGCGCGGAGGTTTCGTTGGCATGCTGCCCTGAACTGACGAGGACAGCTGGCCGGGGCCCGGCGCGATAAAGTCCACGGATGGGACGTCCCTCATGGGAGCGGCCCTCGAACCGCTCGCCCGGCAGGTTCAAGAATTCCCGCTCGATCTGCGCCAAACTCGGCGCGGCATCGGCGGTTTCGAGATTCTGCTCGGGCCGGGCCGGATCCTGCGGAGGGCCGAAGGGGCGCAGTTCCAGCCGCACATGGGCATCGCCCTCGCCCGCGCGAATATCCGGCACGATCTGTCCCGGCTGCACGCCGCGATCCTCGGGCGGGCGGCCCGACTTGTGCTTGAAGAATTCGAGCAGAGAGAAATAGAAATCCTCGTGCAGCGCCTCGCGCGTGCTCATGACCTCGTCGCCATAGGGCAGCACGCGCTCGATGCCGGACATCGCCACGTCGATGGCGATGGTTTCCGCATAAGGCTCTTCCGCCGGCCATTGGTGGGCGGCAATGGCGGCCATCACCTTGTCGAACACGCTTTCCGCCTCGGTCTCCACCGCATTATCGATGTCGGGTGCGCCACCGGGGCGCTTCGTCACCTTGAGCCAGCCCGTCGGCGTCAAGTCGGTCTCATCGACATGGTTTTTCCGAAGGCGGTTCGGCGCGAAAACCTGATGTTCGGCGATACGCCCGTCGCGATATTCAGCGGTTACGCGATAGGTGAGATTCGCCCCGCCCGCCTCGAATTGCGTCTCGACGCCATCGAGCAAAGCGGCCAGCGGATAGGCCTCCGAGAGAAACCGCAAGGGCTTGGCCTCGGCATGGACGGGATAGCGCAGGGTGAAGCGCTTGAGGTCGCGCGTGTCGATGTCTTCAAGCACCGCGTGAAGCAGCGGCTTGTAGGCGCTACGCAGACGGGCCTCGATGCCGGCGCGTGCAAACGCCTTTTCCGCCGCGCGCCGAGCCGCCTCATCCTCGAACAGCCATGCCTCGAGGCTAGCGCCGCGATGCTCTTCCCTAGCCCAGTCGCGCACGAGACCATCGAGGGTACGTGGAATGCGCGTGTCCAGCAAAACGGTCATTTTCCAGTCTGTCCTGTCGGGTCCAACAGATCGCGCAGCCAATCGCCCAACAGATTGAGGCCGAGCACGGTGAACATGATGGCGAGGCCCGGAAAGACGCTGACCCACCAAGCCGTCTGAAGATAGGTTCGCCCATCCGCCAGCATGCCGCCCCAGCTCGGGATCAGCGGATCGACGCCCAGACCGATGAAGGTCAGACTGCTTTCCAACAGGATGTTGTTCGCCACGTTGAGCGTCATCAGGATGACGATGGGGCCGAGCACATTGGGGAAAATATGCGTGAAGATGATGCGCCCGTTCCCCACGCCGATGGCGCGGGCGGAAAGAATGAACTCTCGCTCGCGCAGGGCAAGCACGGAGCCGCGCACAAGACGCGCATATTGTACCCATTGCGCGACGATCATGAAGAAGATCACCTTATCGACGCCCGTACCGAGGATGGCGAGGAACATGATGGCTACAAGGATGAAGGGCAGCGCGAGCTGAATATCGGCGAAACGCATCAGCAGGATTTCCGCGATGCCGCGGTAATAGCCGGCGACAAGGCCGATGAGCGTGCCGAGAGTGACTGCGCCGAGCATCGAAAGCAGGCCGACCGTCAGCGAGATCTTGCCGCCTACCACAACGCGCGCCAACATGTCCCGCCCGAGCGGGTCCGTGCCGAGGATATGAGCCGGATTCTGAAACGGCGGCACCAGACGCGCCATAAGGTCCATGCTCTCGCCGCCATCCGGGAACAGCATGGGGGAAAGCAACACGGCAAGACTCATGCCGCCCGCCAGAAGAATGCCGAGGATGAATTCGAGCGACCGGAAGTGCCGCCGGCTTGAAGATATGGCTTGAGCTGCCGCCATTCGCGTCACTCCGTCCGGATGCGCGGATCGATCAGCCCATAGGCGATATCGACCAGAATGTTGATGAAGACGATGAACAGCGCCAGCACCGTGATGGAGCCCTGAAGCACCGGGTAATCCCGGGCCGAAATCGCGTCGAAGGCCAGCGTACCCATGCCGGGCCAGTTGAACACCCGCTCCACGATGACGATGCTGCCGATCAGACCGCCAAACTGGAGGCCGATATAGGTCACGAGCGGAATGGCGGAATTCCGCAGCGCATGCTTGTATAGCACCACCCAATCCTTGAGGCCCTTCGAGCGGGCCACCATGATGTATTGCTGCGAGAGCGTCTCCAGCATCGAGGTGCGCACGAGCCTGACATTCGTGGCGGTGAGAATGATCGCCATCGTCAACGCGGGCATGACGAAGCTCTGCGGTCCCTCCATGCCGCTCGGCGGAAGGAGGCCGAGCGTGATGGAGAAGAACAGCACCATCATGATCGCGAGCCAGAAATTCGGAAACGACAGGCCGACAAGCGACAGGATGCGGATCAGCTGATCCGGCCAGCGTCCGCGCTTCACCGCCGCATAGACTCCGAGTGGAACCGAAAATGCAATCGACGTCAGAAGCGACGCGAAGGCGAGAAGCAGCGTTGCTGGAAGCGCCTGGCCAATCAGCTTCGCTACGGGCGTTCCGCCCATGAAGCTGCGACCGAAATCGCCCACCAGAATGCCTTTGAGGAAGCTGAAATACTGGACGAAGAACGGACGCTCGAGGCCGAGCGCCTTGCGGATATTCTGCAGATCCTGCTCCGTGACGCTGCCCGCGCCGGTGAGCATGATAGCCGGATCGCCCGACAACCTGACCGCAAACGACACGATCAGGGTAACCGCCAGGACCACGAAGACGGCTTGCAACAGCCGCTTGAGGATGAAGCCCGCCATTTCGTGATCCTGTTTCCTATTGCTTTTCTAGATTAGTCCACCGTCACGTCCGTGAACCGGAAGCGGCGATCTGCCGGAGCGACGAAGTTCTTCACGCGCTTGTTGACGCCCAGAACAGTGTTTTCGTTGTAGAGCGGAATTTCGAGCGCCTGATCGGCCACGTAGCGCGCGACCTCCTGAAGGACCTTCTCACGTGCCTTCACGTCATAGATCTTGCGCTGGCTTTCCAGAAGCTCGTCGAGCTTCTTGTCGTTGCCATAAGGATTCCACTTCTCGCCCGTGTGATACATTAGGTAGGCGGTGTTGTCGTAGTCGAAGGTCCAGCCGCCCCAGGCGTTGTGCCAGGCTTCGCCCGTCTTGCCGTTCGGAATGATGTCGTTGAGGAGAACCGCAGGCTCATAGGGCTGGACCGACGGCTTCAGGCCGAGCGCCTGGAAATAGCCAGCAGCAGCCTGCGCGACTTCGCGGAAGGTCGCGTCATTGCCACGGAAGTCGATCTTGATCGGCGCGCCCGGCTGGACACCCGCCTGCTGCAGCATCTGCTTGGCCTTGGCGAGGTCGAAAGGCACCGGTTTCAGGTTCGGGTCATAGCCGAAGGACAGTTCCGACTGGAAGCTCGCGATGGGCTTCGCATGGCCGAGCAGCACCGCCTTGATGATTGCCTCGCGGTCGACCGCCATGTTGAGCGCCTTGCGGACGTTCAAATCCTTTGTAATGCCGTCGCGGGTGTTGAGGCGAAGGGCCACGACCGTCGGGCCGGTGATGCTGACGAGCTGAAGGTTGGACGCCTGCTGAACGGTTGGCGCGAGGCCGAACGGTATGAGGGTCGCGATGTCGATGCGGCCTGCCTGCAATTCGGCGATCTGCGTGTTCGCTTCCGCGATCATGCGATAGACGACCTTGTCGAGCTTCGGCGCGCCGCCCCAATGCTCGGGGAAGGCTTCAAGGGTCAGATTAACCTTCGGATTGTACTCGGCGAACTTGAAGGGACCGGTACCGACGGGATGAGTGTTGAAATACTCGTCACCCTTTTCCTGAATGTATTTCGGCGGCACGATCATCGCGCCATATCCAGCGAGTTTGGTGAGAAGCACCGGGTCGGGCTGCTTCATCACGAAATCGACCGTGTTGTCGTCGACGATCTCCACGTGATCGATGGAGTTGTAGTTCGACTGCTGCGGCCCCTTCTTGCCTTCGTCACCGAGCAGGCGGTCGAAGGTGAACTTCACGGCCGCCGCGTTGAAGGGCTCGCCATTGTGGAACTTGACGTTCTGGCGCAGCTTGAAACGGATGCGAGCGTTGTTGTCGAGAAGCTCCCAGCTCGTTGCGAGACCGGGCTGCAACTTCATGTCCGGCCCGCGCGAAGTCAGACCGTCATAGATGTTCGTCGCGGCAGAGGCCCACGGCACCAGGAAGGTGTCGATGGGATCCCAGCTGCCGGGATCGATGGTCAGGCCGACCGTCAAGGTACCGGCGGCCTGTGCGCTCGGAGCGGCCATCGGCGCCGCCAAGGCGGCGGCCGTGAAGCCGAGCGCCGTCAAAAATTTCGAAAACGTCATGTTTTCTGTCCCCTCTTTGAGAGTTGTTATGCCAGTTTTTATGCCGCGCCGCGCATCGCGTCGGCTTCATGCGCGACCCAATGCCCGGGCTCGACCTCATGCATCCGGTGAATGGCGGGCTCCTGGCCCACCGGACGGACCGGACTTGGAATTTCACCCTCGATCCGGGTCTTGGCGCGTTCGCGCTGCGGATCCGCAATCGGCACCGCCGAGAGCAGCTTGCGGGTGTAGGAATGCTGCGGGTTCTCGAACACCGCCTGCCGCGTGCCGATCTCGACGATCTGACCGAGATACATCACGGCGACGCGATGACTGATCTTCTCCACCACAGCCATGTCGTGGGTGATGAAGAGGTAAGACAACCGCCTGCGCTCCTGCAGTTCCATCAGCAGATTAACGATCTGCGCCTGGATCGACACGTCGAGCGCCGAGACGGATTCATCCGCAATGATGAGTCTGGGGTCGCTGGCGAGCGCCCGGGCGATGCAGACGCGCTGACGCTGGCCGCCCGAGAATTCGTGCGGATAGCGCTTGGCGTGCTGCGGTTGCAGGCCGACCTGCTCCAGCAATTCCTGCACGCGTTTGTCGATCGCCTTGCGGTCCTTGATGAGGCCATGCACCACGATGGGCTCCGCGATGCTGTAGCCGACCGTGTGGCGCGGATCGAGAGAGGCGAAGGGATCCTGGAAGATGTACTGGATCTGTTGCCGCAGGCGGCGGCGCTCCGCCTGGCTCATGGCGTTCATGTCGCGGCCCTCGAAGCGCACGGTGCCGCCCGTGGGTTCGATCAGCTGCTGCAGGGTGCGGCCGATAGTGGATTTGCCGCTGCCGGATTCACCGACGAGAGCCAGGGTTTCGCCGGGATAGATGTCGAAACTCACCTCCTCCACCGCATGGACCCGATGAGTCACGCGGCCGAGGAAGGTCTTACCCACATCGAAGCGGGTGGTCAGCTTGTTTACCTGCAGGATCGGCTTCGCATAATCGGCGGTGTTCTGCACATGGGTCTCGCCGACCTGCTTCGGCTCGCCGCCATCCATCACCGTCACGGGCGTGCGCTTCGGCAGCGGCTGGCCCTTCAGGCTGCCAAGGCGGGGCACTGCCGAAAGAAGCGCGCGGGTATAGGGGTGCTTGGGCGCAGCGAAAATCTCGCGCACCGGCGCCTGTTCCACCTTCTCGCCTTTCCACATTACCACCACATCGTCGGCCATTTCGGCGACGACGCCCATGTCGTGGGTGATGAAGATGACAGCGGTGCCCATCTCCTGTTGCAAGTCGCGGATGATGTTAAGAATCTGCGCCTGGATCGTCACGTCGAGCGCGGTCGTCGGCTCGTCGGCGATGAGCAGCCTCGGACTGCACGCGAGCGCCATGGCGATCATCACGCGCTGGCGCATGCCGCCGGAGAGCTGGTGCGGATAGCGATCGAGCAGCTTTTCCGCATCGGGCAAGCGCACCTTCTGCAGCAGCTCCTTGGCCCGCAGGCGCGCATCGCGCAGATTCAGGCCTTCATGCAGGGTCAGCGTTTCGGCGATCTGGTTGCCGATGGTGAAGACCGGGTTGAGCGATGTCATCGGCTCCTGAAAGATCATCGCGATATCGTTGCCGCGGATCTGCCGGAGCCTGGCATCGGAAGCCTTGGTGAGATCAAGCGCCTCGCCGGCGGAAGGTCGAAACAGGACTTCCCCGCCGGTAATCCGCCCGCCCGTGTAGTCGGTCAGACGCATAATCGCCAGCGAGGTGACAGACTTGCCTGATCCGGACTCGCCGACGACAGCCAATGTACGCCCCGGCTCCACGTCGAAGCTGACATCCTTGACCGCCTTAAAGGCGCCCTGTCCTGTGCCGAATTCAACGGAGAGAGAGCGGACCGACAGAAGGGGTGCGCTCGGCGACCTCAGATTGGCTGTGTTGTCCGACATCAATCCTGCTCACGATAAGGCCCGCCCGACGAAAGGTCAGGTCTGTACCTCTTTAATACCTTTCCCCCCATCGCAGTGGCGAAGGCGGGACGTCAAGTCCCGTTCGCCGGATGGGAGGGCAATATTACGGGGATGATAGGCGCAGTGCGACACCGGGTGCCACGTTTTTGTTATGACGTTACCCATTCTCCACGGCGAATGAGGGGTTCGGCCTGCCCGCTTGCTGTTATGCCATCGACATCCACTTCCCCGGAGCCGATCATCCAGTCGATGTGGATGAGGCTCTTGTTGGCACCGCGGGAGGCGAGTTCCTCCTCGCTCATGGTCCCGCCGTCCTTGATGCATTTGCTGTAGGCCTGTCCCAGCGCGATATGGCTGGAAGCGTTCTCGTCGAAGAGAGTGTTCAGGAAAAGAAGCCCGCTTTGCGAGATGGGCGAGGAATTCGGCACCAGCGCTACCTCGCCGAGGCGGCGCGCGCCTTCATCGGTGTCCAAAACCTTGGTGAGTACAGCCTCCCCGGTGCGCGCCTTGCTCTCGACGATCCTGCCGTTCTCGAACCTCACCTGAATGTCCTGGATCAAGGTGCCCTGATAGGAGAGCGGCTTGGTGCTGGCCACATACCCATCCACCCGAACCTTGTGCGGAGTGGTGAAGACCTCCTCCGTCGGGATGTTGGCGTTGCAGACGATGCCGTTCTTGGCCTTCGTCGATCCGCCGTTCCATTCGTGCCCGTCGGCGAGGCCGACGCGCAGGTCGGTACCCGGACCGCGGAAATGCAGCGCCGCATAGTTTTTCTCGTTCAGCATGCGGGTGCGGGCCTGCAGGTTCGCATTATGCGTCCCCCAGGCGGCTATGGGATCCGCTACATCGGCCCGGGAGGCCGCGAAGATCGCATCCCACAACTTGGCGACTGCAACCTCCTCCGGGTCGTTCGGGAACACGGCCTTGGCCCAGGCGGGCGTCGCCGCGGCAACGATGGTCCAGTTGGTATCGAAGCCGGCGATCAGGTTGAGGGCCGGCATATAAGCCTTGGAACGGGCCCGGTTGGCGCGGGAGACCTTCTCCGGATCCTGCTGGGCGAGGAGGGAGGGATCCTCCCCGACGATCGCCAGACGCGCCGCGCCGTTCCTATAGGCCGCCGCCATGCCCTCGTAGAGCCAGGAGGAGGCGCTGTCGAAACCCTCATCGCGCCCGTGACGGAAGCGCATGAGGGTGGATTCTTCGTCGGAGAAGAACGTCGTGACCAGGGATGCGCCCGCCTTATAGGCGTGCTCCGTGATGCGCCGGACGAGCGCCAGCGCCTCGAGCGGCGCGGTCATGACGACCTCCTGGCCCGGCTTGAGCCCCAGCCCGACGCGCACGGCGACTTCGGCCAGACGGTCGAGACGCTCCGCGTGATAGAGGGCCTTGGACGGATTCCGGAATTGGTCGTTCATGATGTGCCTCTCGAAGGGAATAATAATGTTCGAGCTGCAAGCTACACGCCTTGATTCTGTGCGCAACCCTCATGGCAAGTCTCGTGAAATGAGTTCAAGGGTGGTCGTCATGCGGGACACGACCCAGGGCCTCGGGATCGAAAGCGATGCTTTTGATGATGGCGTGAATGGGAAGTCCCGGCGTCAGGCTGAGATGCTCCACGGATTTCCGGGTCACCCGGGCGACAAGGCTCTCGCCGCCGCAATCGAGCGTCACATCGACGCTCGATCCGTCCGGCCCGTCGATGGAGACAATCGTCCCGGGCAGGACATTCAGCGCGCTCATCCCTTCGGGCGGCTTCAGGGACAGGATGATGTCGCGGGCCCGAAGGCGGACCCGCATCGGCGCACCGACGGACAGATCGAGACGGGGCACGGTCAGCGTTCCGGCCTTGGCTTGCAGGATCGTCAGATCGAAGACATCCTCGTGCCGCAGCACCCGCGTCTCGATCAGAGCCCCCGCCTCGGCGGGGCCGAATTGCGGGAAAAGGCTCGTATGCCGGAGGATTTCCGCCGCTGGCCCAGAGGCCGTCACCAGTCCCTCCGAGAGGACGACGATGGAAGTGGCCAGCCGGGCGATCTCGGGCACCGAATGGCTGACGAGGACGATGGGAACGCTACTCTCATCCCGCAGCCGCTCGATATAGGGGTAGATCTCGGCCTTTCTGGCGTCATCCAGCGATGCCAGGGGCTCGTCCATTAAAAGAAGCTGCGGATCCGCCAATAATGCCCGTCCGATGGCGACCCGCTGCTTCTCGCCGCCAGACAGGGTTGAAGGCCGCCGGTCGAGCAGATGGCCGATCCCGAGAAGCCCGACGATTCCATCAAAATCGGCGACACGTTCGCGGCGGGGCGTGAACCATCGTCCAAACAGCAGGTTCTGCCCCACGCTCAGATGCGGAAACAGGCGCCCTTCCTGGAAGATATAACCGATACGCCGTTTGTGTTTGGGCACGGCAATGCCGCGCCGCGTATCGACGAGCACCCGCCCATTGATCACGATCCGGCCCTGGCGCGGCTGGATGAGGCCGCCGATGGCATTGACGAGCGTCGTCTTGCCCGCACCGGAGCGCCCGAACAAGGCCGTCAGACGGCCCTCGGAATGGAAGCGCGCTTGGAGCCGGAAGGCCTCCTGCTCGTGCCTGATATCGACGTCGAGGCTCATTCGGCCGATACCCTCCGCCGGACTCGCCGCGCCAGCCATTCTGATGTCCACAGCGCCCCGGTCGAAATCGCGATGGACACGAGCGTCAGGCGCAACGCACCGCCCTCACCTCCTGGGATCTGCGTGAAGGTATAGATGGCCGACGGCAGGGTCTGCGTCTCGCCGGGGATGTTGGAGACGAAGGTAATGGTCGCCCCGAACTCACCCATCGCCTTGGCGAAGGAGAGAACCATTCCGGCCAGGATGCCCGGCAGGATCAAGGGCAACGTGACGATCAGGAAAACCCAGACCGGATGCGCGCCCAGCGTTTCACCGGCCTCCTCGAGCTTGCGGTCTACCGCCTCGATGGACAGGCGTATGGCGCGCACAAGCAGCGGAAAGCCCATGATGGCGCAGGCGAGCGCAGCCCCGGTCCAGCGGAAGGAGAACACGATGCCGAACTGCTCGGCCAGGAACGCACCGATGGGTCCGCGCCGGCCGAAACCGAGCAGCAGGAAATAGCCGACCGCCACAGGCGGCAGGATCAGGGGCAGATGGACGATGACATCGAGCGCCTGACGCCCCCAGAAGCGCCCGCGCGCCAATAGCATCGCGACGACGATGCCCGGTACAAGGCTGCCGACCATCGCCGCAAGGGCGACCTTGAGGCTGAGGCCGACGGCCGTCCATTCCTCCGGGGTCAGCCAGGCGCTCAAGAATCTGAGACCGGTTTGTCGGAGAAGGCGAAACCCTGCCGCCCGAAGAGAGGCTTCGCTTGGGCCAAGAGCAGAAAGTCCAGGGAGGCCCACGCATCGGGTTGGGCCGAGGCTGCGGATGCGAAAACGCAGAAGTCCAATGTCGGCCCCAGCAAGCCAGCCTGAAGAGAGGTCCCCGATCTGCTATACGCACATTGCATGTGGCCTCTCTCCTGCGGCTCTTGGCATCCTAACGCAGCCGTCACCGCCTTCAAGCGGCACGCCGTCTCGGGGAGGCTTTGGGAGAAAACCTTCTGGCGATCGGGCGCAGGAGCCGGTATCCCAAAAGCCCGAGCACGATGGCCGTATAGACGAGGGGCTCCGGCGGCCAGGATTTGACCACCAGCAGGAAATGCAGCACCGCGCCGATGGCGGCAAGATAGACGAGGCGATGCAGCCTCGCCCAGGCCTGCCCGCCGAGCCGCCGAATGGAGGCGTTGTTGGAGGTCACGGCAAGAGGAATGAGGATGACGAAGGTCGCCATGCCGATGGTGATGTAAGGCCGCTTCACGATATCGGCCCAGATCGCAGCGACATCGAGTCCCTGATCGAGGATCAGATAGGTCGAAAGGTGCAGTGCCGCGTAATAGAAAGCGAGCAACCCGAGCGCCCGGCGATAGCGCAGCAGGTTGATGCTGAAGATCTGCCGCAGCGGCGTGACCGCCAGGGTGGCCACGAGGAAGCGCAGGGCCCATAGGCCCAGCGCCTGCTCGAGATAGCGCATCGGATCCGCGCCGAGATTGTCGTTGACGCCCTGATAGAACAGCCAGACGGCCGGGATGAAACCGACGATATAAAGAGCGATCTTCGGTATTTGAGACACGGTGACGCTACGCTTCGCCGCCTGCCTCGGGGTTCGAGCGTCCATCAGTAGAGCTTTCGCAGGTCCATGCCGGAATAAAGCTCGGCCACCTGTTCCGCATAACCGTTGAAGAGCAATGTCGGCCGCCTCTTGACAAACAACCCGCCCTCGCCGATCCGCCGTTCGGTGCCCTGACTCCAGCGCGGGTGATCCACGCTCGGGTTCACATTGGCGTAAAAGCCGTATTCATCCGGCGCCTGCCGGCTCCAGGACGTGACCGGCTGCTTTTCGACGAAGCTGATGCGGGAGATCGACTTGATGCCCTTGAACCCGTACTTCCACGGCACCACGAGGCGGATGGGCGCTCCGTTCTGATTGGGCAGCTTGTCGCCATAAAGGCCCACGGCGAGGATGGTCAGCGGATGCATCGCCTCGTCCAACCGCAAGCCTTCCACATAGGGCCACTCGAGAACCGGGAACATGGATTGCAGCCCGGGCATCTCCTCCGGACGGTAAGCCGTCTCGAAGGCGACGTACTTGGCACTGCCTAACGGTTCGACGCGCTTGATCAGGTCCGCCAGGGGAAAGCCGTCCCATGGAATTACCATGGACCAGCCCTCGACGCAGCGCATGCGGTAGATGCGTTCCTCAAGGGCAGACGAGCTAATCAGATCCTCGAGCGCGAACTCGGCAGGCTTCCCGACCAAGCCATCGACCTTGACCGTCCATGGCGAAGTCTTGAGCATATGGGCATGAGCGGCCGGAGCGGTCTTGTCGACGCCGAATTCGTAATAATTGTTGTAGTTCGTCACATCCTGGAGGCTGGTCTGCTTCTCGTCGGTCGAGAACGAACTCTTGACCGTGGCCAGCGATGCAGCCTGCGACGTTCCGGGAAGGCTTGCCGCAAGAGCAAGGCCAGCAGCGCCGGCCATCAGCTGACGGCGATTGAGATATGCTTCCCGAGACATGATCTCGGAGGGCGGGATATCGGCAGGGCGGCGGATCAGCACGGCGGCACCTCATTTAGGACCCGATTGTAGTGGGTACACCCGAGCGTGCGAAGAGTGCTTTCACGTTTATGTTATAGCCCCATCCAGCGGTGAAAAACCGCCGACCTCTACGGTGCCGCCACGATCGCCTCAAACCGAGGCGATACGCTTTCCGTGCTCGTCGAACAGATGCGCCTGATGGGCGGCCGGTTTCAGGCCGATGGCCTCACCGGACTTAAGATCGACGCGCTCCCGTAGCACAACCGTCAGGTTGCCACCCTCGGCCTTGACGATCAATGTCGTGTCGGACCCAGTCGGTTCGATGACGGAAACAGTCGCCGGAATGGCGCCCGACAGGCCTGCCGGGACAAGCTGCAGGTGTTCCGGCCGGATGCCGTAGGTGAGCTTGGTACCGGCTGAAGCCGGTGGGCTGTTCTGGAGCAGCAGTACGGCACCACTCGGCAAGGCCAGCCCTCCCTCTCCCAGCGTTCCATCGATGAAGTTCATGGCCGGCGAGCCGATGAAGCCGGCCACGAACCGGTTGACCGGGCGGTCATAGAGCTCGAGCGGCGCACCGATCTGCTCGACGATGCCGTCATGCATGACCACGATCTTGTCGGCCATGGTCATGGCTTCGATCTGATCGTGGGTGACATAGACCGTCGTGGTCTTGAGCCGCTGGTGCAGTTCCTTGATTTCGGCCCGCATGGCCACGCGCAGCTTGGCGTCGAGATTGGACAGCGGCTCGTCGAACAGGAACACCTGCGGATCGCGCACGATGGCCCGGCCCATGGCGACGCGCTGGCGCTGGCCGCCGGAGAGCTGGCGCGGATAGCGGTCGAGGAGCGGGATGAGCCCCAAGGAGGCAGCAGCATCCTGCACGCGCTTCTTTTGCTCGTCCTTGGGCGTGCCCTTGAGCTTGAGCGAGAAGGCCATGTTCTCCGCGACGGTCATGTGCGGATAGAGCGCGTAGGACTGGAACACCATCGCGATGTCGCGATCCTTCGGCGGCACATCGTTGACCACCCGTGAACCGATGCGGATGTCACCGCTGGTAATATCCTCCAGCCCTGCGATCATCCGCAGCAAGGTCGATTTTCCACAACCGGACGGGCCGACGAGAATGACGAACTCGCCATCGGCAATGTCGATATCGACACCCTTGATGATCGAGACCGGTCCGAAGGACTTTCGGATATCGCGGATCGATACGTTAGCCATAACTCACTCCGTCTCGTGACAGATGGGCTCCCTTTTTCAGGAAGCGCTCGTGTTCCGTTCGCTCGCCCAAGGCTTTGTCGCCTGAACGAACTTTTTCGTGATTTCGCGCGGATTGGTGATCGCCGTTCCAACCACCACCGCATGCGCTCCACGCCTGAAGGCTTCCGCGACAAGATCCGGCGTATCGAAGCGGCCCTCCGCGACCACGGGCGCCGGCACCGCTGTCACGAGAGCGGACAGAAGATCCAGATCAGGCCCGTCGCCCCTGCCGGCTTTTGTCTCTTCCGTATAGCCGGCCAGGGTCGTGGCGACATAAGTGGCGCCATAGGCATGGGCCGCCCTGCCCTCTTCCAGGGTCGAGATATCGGCGAACACCTCCCGCTGAAGCTCCGTGCGGATGCGGCCGATCAGATTCTCGACCGGCCCGCCATTGCGGCGGCGCGGCGTGGCGTCGAGCCCTATGATGTCTGCGCCAGCTTGGGCGATGCGCGAAGCATTTTCGAAATCCGGCGTGATGTAGACCGGAAAGTTGTCGTCGAAAACCTTCGCGATACCGATGATCGGGAGCGTGCTGAGTGCACGGATTGCGGCTACGTCCTCGACGCCGTTGGCGCGAAAGCCCTGCGCTCCGCCAGCCGCGGCCGCGCGGGCCATGGCCGACATGAAGACCGGGCCGTGAAGCGGATTGTCGGCGCGGGCCTGGCAGGAAACGACGAGGGCGCCTTTGGGGATCAGCATCATTGTCCTCCTATTTCACGGCGCCTGCGGTCATGCCCTGGATGAACTGGCGTGACAGCGCGATGTAGAGGAGCGTGATGGGCGCGGCCGCGATGGTGAGGCCGGCGAACAGCATGCCCCAATCGGTGGTGTATTCGCCCATGAAGGTGGTGAGACCTTGCGGCAAGGTCTTGGCTGAATCCGTCTGGATGAAGACCAGGGGAAAGAAGAAGTCGTTCCAGATCGGAACCGCATTCTGAATGGCGGCGATCGCCATGGGCGGACGCGCCAGCGGCAGCATGACCGACCACATGATGCGCGGCTCCGACGCGCCGTCGATCCGGGCGGCATCCTCCAGCTCGGACGGGAGAGAGCGCAGGAACCCGGCCATGATGAACACGGCGGAAGGCAGGCCGATGGCCGTATAGGTGACGATCAGGCTCCAGCGGCTGTCGAGTAGGTTCAGATCCCGCAACAGGATGAACAGCGGAATCACCGCGAGCTTCAAGGGCAGCATCAGGCCTGCGAGGAAGAAAAGCAGAATGAAAGTGTTCGTGCGGGACTCGTAACGCGCCACCGCATAGCCCGCCATGGTGCCGAGCACGAGGATGAGAACAATCGATGCGCCGGTGACGAGGATCGAATTCATGAAATAGGTCGGCATCGACGTCTCGCCGAGCACGCGGGCGAAATTCTGCACCTGCGTGAAATCGGGAAGCGCGAAGGGATGCTCGAAGATTTCGCCCGTCGTCTTAAAAGCCGAGAACACCATCACCACGACCGGATAGAGCATGATGAAGGAGTTCATGATCAGAATGATCTGCGCCAGGAACGCAAACGAGATCTGCCGCGATGGCGCGTCCGACCGGTCGGATAAGGTGGAAGAGGTCGATGCGATCGTCAAAACTGGATCTCCCGGCGGCGCAGCCACAAGGTGAGCATCGACGCGAAGACGACGATGAACAGGAAGAGCAGCGTGGCGAGTGCGGAGCCCTGCCCGAAGTTCTGGATGCTGGCGCTCTGGTTGCCGAAGGCCGTGCGATAGAACACGAGGCCGAGGACGTCGGTAGTACCGAAGGGTGAACCGTCAAGTCCCACCATCACGTAGGGAATTTCGAACCAGTTGAACGCGCCGATGAACAGGAGCGTGAAGAGAATGGTAGTGCTCGGCGCCACGAGCGGCCACACGACGTTCTTCAACAATTGCCACTCGGTAGTGCCGTCGAGGCGGGCCGCCTCGATGATCTCGGAGGGAATGCGCTGCATGCCCGCGAGATAGACAAGCGTCGGAAAACCGACGAAATGCCAGGCATTGGCAAGAATAAGCGCGCCGAGCGCGGTGGATGAATCGCCGAGCCATGGTTTGGCCAGAAAATCCAGGCCGATCGAATAGAATGCCTGGTTCACGATGCCGAAATTCGGATTGAGGAACAGTTTCCAGAGAAAGCCGACGATGATCGTCGAGAGCACCACCGGCACGAACACGGCGACACGATGGAAGCGGAAGCCGAAAGGCTCCTTGTAGAGCAGCCAGGCAAGCAGAAACCCGCCGCCATTCTGGATGATCATCAGCGCGACAAGCGCTTGGACGTTGTGCAGGAAGGCGTTCCAGACCACGGGCCCCATGGTGGGTCCGAACAGCACGTCCTTGAAATTCGCAAGGCCGACGAACTCGCCGCGCGCCAGGCCGCGCCATTCATAGAAGGCGTAGGCGAAGGCCGACAGGATCGGATAGACCACGAAAAGCGACATGAAGACGATCGGCGGGACGACGAGGAACGCCACCCAGCTACGATGTTTCAGCGTTCGGGCCTGCTTGGGCGAGACGGGCATGGGCTGAACTCGGAAAGAGAAATGGCGGCGTACCGGAGCACGCCGCCATGGTCGGTCTTATTTCTGGAACGGCTTGTAGTAGGTCGCGATGCCCTTGTTGATTTCGGTCGCGGCCTGCTCGGGGGTCTGCTGACCCGCAAGCATCTTCTGCACGTTCGACTGGAGCAGAACCGAGCCGCTCGGCTCCTGGTAGCGGAAGCGCACGAGCATCAGGTAGGACATGGAATTGTCGGCGAGCTTCGCGACGTCCTGCGTGATCGCATCCTCGATCTTGATGCCCTTGATCGGCGACAGGTTCTTCAAGGTATTGGTGAAGGCCGTGCCGTATTCGGGAGTGGCGAGGAAGCGCACGAATTTCAGCGCCGCGTCCTTCTTCTCGGTCTTGGCATTCACCGCATAGCCACCGTCGTAATAGGTGGCAATCAGCGCCTGATCGCCCGCCTTGAGAACAGGTGCCGGGAACACGCCGAGATCGAGGGACGGATTCTGGCTCTTGAAGTTCGCGACTTCGTAGGAACCGCCGGCGAACATCGCGCTGCGGCCAGCCACGAAGAGCTGCTGCGAGGACGGGTAGTCGACGCCGGTGAAGTTCGGCGAGAAGTACTGGCTGATATCCTTCAGCTTGGCGAGCGCATTGACGAAGCGCGGATCGGTGAAGTTCGCCTTGCCCGAAACGATGTCCTCCTCGAACTGCTTGCCGAGCATGGACGACAGCAGGCCGCCGACGATGGTCTCGTTCTGCCAGGCCGTCGCCGTGCCGTTCGCGAAGGGATTGATGTTCTTGGCCTTCAGGGCCTGAGCGAGCGCCATCAGCTCATCCCAGGTCTTCGGCGCGTTCGCGCCGGCATCCTTGAAGATCTTCTTGTTGTAGACCACGAGCTGGGCCTGCATGGCGAAGGGTACGGCATAGACCTTGCCGTCCGACCGCAGCGTCTCGGCGGCGAGCGCCGGCTCCGGGAAGTTCGCCAGCTCGGGAACACTCTGCTTGTCGAGAGCAAGCAGGTAACCTGGCGAAGCAATCGCCTCGAGATTGCCGTAAGCGCGAACCTGGATCACGTCCGGACCGCGTCCGGCGGCCAAAGCCGTGGACAGGATGGTCTGGTAGTTCTCGGGCGCGTAGGTCTCGAACTTCACCGAGATGTCAGGCTCTTTCTCCTGGAACTTCTTGATGACGTCCTGGTAGAAGGCCTTGTCCTCCTGACGCCAGCTCCAGAAAGTCAGTTCGGTCTTGGCCATGGCGGCCCCGGCCGAGAGAAGGTAGCCGCCCATGGCGACGCCCATCATCATTCGTCTTGTCAGCTTCATTGTGAGTCCCCTCATTGTTGAAGTCTCCTCCTTACCACCGAAAGATCTGCCGTTTGAGGCCCATCCTTCGGAATTCCATCAGCCGCAGGGTTCGGCGGCAATCACCAGAACCGTTGCGTCGTCATGGGTTTTGACGCGGCGATAGGCATCGGCCATGTCGTCCCGCCGCTCCAGCCCGCGCAATTCTTGCATCAATTCATCGCCTCTACCGACAGCAAGCGCCACATGGAGAGAAGCATCCGTATGGACGCCGAAAATATCGACCAAACGCATGAAGCCGTCCGTCGCCAGCACGATGGGCTCACTGGGCGCGATATCTGCCGTGAAACGAAGCTCCCTGCCTGCCCATGCGCGGCGCGGATGCACCACCCAGTAGCCATCAGGGCTGTTGAGTTTGGATCGGTTCTCCAGAATTTGCCGCCTGGCACCTTCCGGGATAAGGCCCGGCTCATGACCGCCCGCACCAAGAGCGGCCAGGGTCCGCTGCTCGAAAGGCTTCGCGCGCTCATCCGTCCAGCGGACGATACCCTCTCTCGTCGGCACGAGCGCAACGACATCCCCGAGAAAGGAGCCTTCGAGCCGATATCCAGCTCTTTCTAAGGGGAAGATGCCCACAAGGCCGAGACACGCCGAAGGGGCCATATGATCGTCGATCTCGAAAGTCTGCCCGACCGCCGCATCGAAGGCCTCGCCGAGATCCATCTGCAGTTCGAATAGAGTTTTTTCCGCTGACCGCTCGGGCTCGCGGAGGGAGGCGAGCTTCTCGCCGATCATGCCGGCAAGCCATGCCGCATCGCTCGGCCCGGACGTCACCCGTCCGGCCGATACCCCTGTCGCGCCATCGACGATCCACGCATAGCGACCGAGCAGACCACAACCGTCCTCGTTGACACGAGATCCCGGAAGCGATTGCCGGTAGAGGGACCGGAAGCAGGTATTGAGACCAGTTTCGCTCACGCTTCCACTGGTCTCATATTGGTCGCCTTCTGTCCATAGTGGTCTTATGGGCTTTTCACCGACTTTCCCGGCAAAAGAGCGCCAGCCCGCCGCTAGGCGGCCTTCCCGGGAGTCTCGTCGATCACAGTCCACTCATGCGTGATCTCGGCTACAGCCCCCAGCATGATCGAGGCAGAACAATATTTCTCTTTGGAGAGTTCGATGGCGCGCTCGACTTTGGCCGGGGCGAGGTCCCGTCCAGTCACTCGATAGATGACGTGGATCTTCGTAAAGACCTTCGGATCGGTATCCGCCCGCTCCGCCTCCATCTCCACGACGCAATCGGTGACCTGTTCGCGCCCGCGCCGGAGAATTTGCACCACGTCGAAAGCCGTACAGCCGCCGAGGCCGATCAGCAGCATCTCCATTGGCCGGATGCCGAGATTGCGCCCGCCATATTCCGGCGCACCGTCTATGACGATCGCATGGCCGCTGCCCGACTCCCCGACGAATGTCATCCCGTCAACCAGTTTTACTCTTGCTTTCATGGCGTGCTCCTGGGCTCTTCGCCCACAGTATAGACTATCGTCTTATACGATGCGCGCATGGCAGCACCGATAAGCATTGCCGACATTCGCCTCTCGATAAAGCAAACGTCCCCGAAACCACTGCCCCCTTACGATATTCGCGCGCGAGAACAAAGATCAGGTCGGCTATGCATTGATATTTCAGGGCTCTATAGAGAATTTTGACGGCGCGGGCAGGTGCTCAGAACCTCGGTACCATCGCTTGACTTGCAGCAAGGGAACAATCAGTCTCCGGCCTTCGACCGGTCAGGCCATCCTGGCAGGTCTTCAATATTTTGCGTAGTGTCGCCCTTGGCTCCTATCAATCTCTCCGGTCGGCCGTTCCTGAAGATGCATGGCTTGGGCAACGACTTCGTCGTTGTCGACGGGCGCGCGGAGCCGTTCAAGCCTGCGAGCGACATCATTCGCCAGATCTGCGACCGCCATGTCGGTGTGGGCGGCGACCAGCTTCTGGTGATCGAGCCGCCATCCGTGCCTAGCGCGGACGGGAGAATGAGGATCTACAATGTCGATGGCACCGAAGCGCAGACCTGCCTGAATGCGACCCGTTGCGTCGTCTGGCTTCTGCTCCAGGAAAGCGGAAAAGACAGCCTGGTTCTCGAAACGCTCGGCGGGTTGATCGAGGGCTCCCGATCCGATGGAGATAAGGTCGCACTCCGGCTCGGCTCGCCGCGCTGGGACTGGCAGGCGATTCCCCTCGCCGCCCCGTGCGACACGCTCGCTCTTGATCTCTCGTCAGGCCCCCTCGCCCAACCGACTGCCGTCAATGTCGGAAACCCGCATCTCGTCTGCTTCGTCGAGAGCCGGGACGCCGTCGATGTGCCCCGCTGGGCACCGGCTATCCAGAACAGCCCCCTCCTGCCCGAGGGCGCGAATATCGGCATCGCTGAACTGGTTTCGCCCGACCGGCTGCGCCTCGTCGTTTGGGAACGCCCGGGTATCCTCACCCAGGCCTGCGGCAGCGGCGCCTGCGCAGCCGTTCTTGCGGCGCGGCGGCGGGGACTTACCTCGGAGGAGCGCGTGACGGTGGATATGCCAGGAGGCATTCTACAGGTCGATATCCACGACGACGAGAGCATCACCCTTACTGGCCCCATCGCCATCGCTTTCTCCGGCCGCCTTCCAGGGGATCTACAATAGAACAAGAGATGACCGCGAATCCCATCGTATCCGTCGAACATATTTCAAAGACGTTCCGCTCGGCCCATGGGCGCGGCGAACATCGCGCGCTCGACGATGTATCGCTGACCATCGAGACCGGGCAGGTCCTGGTCATCCTCGGCCCATCCGGATCCGGTAAGAGCACTCTGTTGCGTACCTTGAATGCCCTTGAGACCTTCGATTCCGGCCGCATTATTGTGGATGGCGTGTCGCTCACCGACAAGGGGACGGATCTCAACCGCATGCGCGCTGAAATCGGCATGGTGTTCCAGCACTTCAATCTGTTCCAGCACAAGACGGCGCTGGAGAATGTCGTGCTGCCGCAGATGGTCGTCCGTAAGCGCTCGCGCAGCGAGGCCCTCGCCCGGGCCCAGGATCTGCTGACGAAAGTCGGCATCGCGGACCGCGCCAACCATTATCCGAGCCAGCTCTCCGGCGGCCAGCAGCAGCGTGTGGCGATTGCCCGAGCGCTGGCCATGGATCCGAAGATCATGCTGTTCGACGAGGCGACCTCCGCGCTCGACCCCGAGATGGTCGGCGGCATTCTGGACCTGATGCGCAAGCTCGCCGGTGAAGGAATGACGATGGCCGTGGTCACGCACGAGATGGGCTTCGCCCGCGAGGTCGCGGACCGGATCGTCTTCATGGATGCGGGGCGGATCGTGGAAGAAGGAGAGCCCGGAACCTTCTTCGCCTCGCCGTCCCAGGAACGGACCCGGGCATTTCTCGACCAGATTCTCTGACGCGGGTTTCGCGCAGGGAGGACGCCTCAACGGCTCACAAGAGGGAAGACCAATGAGAAAACTTCGCAACGTCATCATGGCCGCGGTGACAGCCTGCTTCGGTCTGGCAACCGCCAGCCATGCGGATGAGATGGACGATATCCTCAAGCGCGGCGAACTGCGCATCGCCGTCCAGACGCAGGGCGCGCCCGTCAGCTTCGTCGACAAGAAGGGTGAGCGCACGGGCCTTGCGGTCGAGCTCGCCAAGATGATGGCGACCGATCTCGGCGTGAAGCTCGTGATCCAGGATTACGACTGGAAAGGCCTTATTCCGGCGCTGCTCGCCGGCAAGGTCGACATGATCGCCGCCGACATGACGCCGACGCCCCAGCGCGCCGCGCAGCTCCTGTTCTCGCGCCCGATGTTCTACCAAGAGACCGTCGCGGTCGCAGGCAAGGACGCATCGGCCAAGGCTTGGCAGGATCTCAACAAGGAAGGTCTGAACATCGGCGCCACACAGGCCAGCTCCTATGGCGATGCGGTGAAGAAATTCATGCCCAAGGCGACCCTCAAGGAATTCGCCGGCGGCACGGCGGCAGTGGCCCAGGCTCTCTCCAGCGGCCGTCTCGATGGCGCAGTCTCGGATCTCGGCAACGTCACCAACTTCGTACGCGAGTTCGGCAACCTGAAGATCCTCGACGGCGTGATCACCCGCGAGCCGCTCGCCTTCGCCGTTCAGGCCAATGCCTTCCATTTGAAAATGTGGCTCGACAACTACGTGGAGCTGATCACGGCCGACCGGCGTCTCGAAAACCAGGTCAATTACTGGTGGAACACCACCGACTGGGAAAAAGACCACAAGTAAGACATCGCGGCAGCCGGTCTTCGGACCGGCTGCTCCCTTCTCGACTGGTAATGACCGACTAGACCCGGATGACCTGGCTTCTCGACTTTTACAATTATCGGATCGTGGCGCAGTATCTCGGCCGCTTCGCGGAAGGGCTCGGCAATACGCTGACGGCCGCCGGGATCAGCCTTGTCCTCTCCCTTCTCCTCGGCACGTTGGTCGCACTGGCGCTTCTGTCGAAACGAGACGCCTTGAACCGCCCCGTCGCGGCCTATGTCGCCTTCATCCGTGCAACGCCCCTGCTGGTGCAGATCTATCTCGTCTATTACGGCCTTCCCGCTCTCCTGCCTTTCGCGAAGAGCTGGAACGATATGTATTTCGGGATCGCAGCCCTCGTCATCAACAGCACGCCCTATATGGGCGAAATCATCCGCGCCGGCATCGAATCCGTTCCCCGTGGCCAGATCGAGGGCGCCAAAGCGGTCGGCATGAACTACAGCCAACGCCTGCGCCACATCGTTCTGCCACAGGCCTTCGCCAACACCCTGCCGCCTCTCCTGGGACAAACCGCCGTTCTCATCAAGGACACGTCGCTTCTGTCCATCATCACCGTTTTCGAGTTCACCAGCGCCGGCATTCTTTTGAACAGCGAACGGGTGAAGCCCAACGAGAGCTTCCTCACCATCGCGCTCGGATACCTGCTCATCTATGTCGTGATCCTCATCCTGTCGCACGGCGTCAAGCAATGGCTGGCAGGGCCGGCCTGGAACGCACAAGGCTGATGTGATGCTTGAACGTTATTGGACCATCACGACATCTCTCCTCCCCTTCCTCTGGAAGGGATTTCTCGAGACGCTCTATGTGTCTCTCGTCGCCATCGTCGTCGGCTCGCTGGTCGGCTTCCTGATCGGCCTCGTCCGCAGCCAGCGCGTGCCGCTTCTCACCGGCCTGTTCGGTCTCTACATTCACGTTCTGCGCGGCACGCCATTCCTGGTGCAGCTCTATGTATTCTACTTCGTGCTGCCGAATACCGGCATATCCTGGCTGAGCTGGGATTCCCGCACCGCGGCCTTCGTGGCGCTTTCGGTCTATACGTCGAGCTATGTCGCCGAGATCGTGAAGGCGGCGGTGGAGGCCGTACCGCGCGGACAGTCGGAAGCCGCCACGGCGCTCGGCATGAACCGCGTCCAGCGGCTCTGGTACGTGGTTCTGCCGCAGGCACTGAAGCTGACAGTGCCGCCCATGAGCAGCGTCTATGTGATGATCATCAAGAGCACCGCCATCCTATCGGTCGTCGGCATCTCGGAGCTGACCCGCCAGGGTGAGGTGTCGATCCTGCGCTTCCCGCGCGACATCCTGTTCATCTACGGCCTGATCGCTTTCATTTACTTCCTCTATTGCTACCCAGTCCTGCGCTTCGCGCGCTGGGCCGAGCATCGCGTCGGCGCAGCGCGGACGGTCGATCTGGATTGACAGAATGCTGAACGCCTTTCCGCACACACCCCTTTTCGATGCACCGACACCGCTGGAGCATATGCCACGTATCGGCGCCCATGCGGACCATCCCAATCTCTGGGTGAAGCGGGACGATTGCATGCCCCTGGCGCTTGGCGGCAACAAGGTGCGCAGCCTGGAGTTCTGGATCGGGGAAGCGCAGCGCCAGGGTTGCGATATGCTGGTCGTTGCAGGGGCGCCCGCATCGAACCAATGCCGCCTGACCGCGGCGGCGGCGGCGAAGCTCGGTATCGACTGTCTGGTTCTTTACGCAGGCAACAAGCCTGACAACGTTCATCCCAATTTCCGCCTCACGGAACTGATGGGCGCACAGACCCGCTTTCTCGGCCCAGTCGACGAAGAGGAACGCGGCAGACGTGCAAGGCTCGCGGTGGAAGAACTCACTGCGGCAGGACGTCGTCCCTACCTGATCGGCGATCCGGTGATCGGAGCCCTCGGTTATGCTCGCGCTGCCCAGGAACTACACGAGCAGACGGTGCAAAGGGGCCTGGCCCTCCGGCATATCGTCCTGCCCGGATCCATGGGCGTGACCGAAGCGGGAATGATCTTCGGCGCCGCCCTGCTGGAACTCCCCTGGGTATTCCACCTCGTCAGCGTGGAATATCAGGCTTCGGAACTCAAGGCGCGGGTCGCAGCCGTTCTGGGCGGCCTGTGCAGCCTCACGGCTCTAGCACCAGAGGGCGATATGCTCGGCCATGTCCGGATCCGCATGGACCAGCTTGGAGACGGTTATGGCGTTCCGACAGAAGCCTCTCTGCAAGCTGCCCGCCTTTTCGGAAAGTTCGAAGCGCTCGTGCTCGAGCAGACCTATGTGGCAAAAACCTTTGCAGGGCTGCTCGGCGCCATTGCGCGCCGGGACATTCCTCCCGATGAACCTGCCTGCATCCTGCACACGGGCGGCACACCTGCAGCTTTCGGCTGAATGGTGCTAATAGCCTGCTCTTGAAACCTGAATGTCAGGAACCGGAGTTTTCTCGTGACCTCGATTTCACGTGTGGGAGTCGCCGCCCGTTACAGCGACCTCGCCATTCTCGGCGATACGGCTTACTTCTCCGGCTACGTCCCGGAGACGACGGTTGGAGGCTCTGTCACGGATCAGACCAGGGATATCCTGGAGCAGATCGCGCAGTCCCTGGCCGAGATCGGCAGCGACAAGACCAAGCTGCTCCACGCCACGATCTGGCTTGCCGATATCGCATCTTTCGATGAGATGAACGCCGTCTGGGACGCCTGGGTCGTTTCCGGCCACGCTCCGACGCGCGCCTGCGTCGAAGCCAAGCTTGCCGATCCCGGCTATGCGCTCGAAATTCAGGTTACGGCCGCGCTCTGAAGCACGATCGACCCGGGGCCAAGGTTCAGTAAATGGCACGGCGATGCCGAGCGCGACGGCCTGAACGGGATCGAGCGAAGATGGGCTCGATCAGCGCACGGTCGTCTTCGTCCAAGCCGGTGCGTCGCTGGCAGGAAATGACTCGATATCAGCTTCTTCGACGACATCGAGGCCCTCGCCGCCATCGGCAGACGCTTTCGCCACTTCGGTGTGGCCGAAGCCCTTACGATAATCGAGAACGGAGAAGATTTCCGGCGTGATCCGGTACAGCGCCACCCCCTCCAGCCCCTCCGACGCATATTGGGCAAGCTGAGGGAACTTCATGAGCATCATTCGCCCGACCTGCTGCATGGTGGTGGGATTGGATACCCGCTCCACCCTCCCCGCGAGCGACAGCCCCCGGATCTCTTCCCAACTCGAATAGGGCAGATTGATCGCCAGCGAGATCTTGTCGTTATGGGCGATGTTCGAAGCCTTCTGGGACTCGGCTGCGCAACCGAAATAAACCGTCAGTCCGTTGCTGACATAACAGACGGTGGTTGCTTGCGGATAACCATCCTCGCGGATGGTCGCGAGAGTCATGTCCTGCCCACCATTGAGGATTGCGATGATCTCACGTTTCAAGATTGCATCCATGACGACGCACCTCCGAAGCAACGGCCAGTCTAGCACAATAACGCCCGGAAGGCTCCTGCGCAGTGACGTCGATGAGCCGCGCCAGATACGCTTTCAGTCATATGACAGGATTTTTTCCAGACGACGTTCAGCAAAGTCGATCCAAAACAATTTCGATTAACCCCAGACGACTGTCTGAATAGGATGTCCGGCGTGCAGGAAGGCCGGCGGATCGACGGTTCAAGCGTTATTGGTAGCGTCCATGGCGTTGCAGCACTTCGATCTTGTAGCCGCCGAGAGCAAAGATTCGATGGCCGCTTTCATCTTGACGAGAACAGATTTGCCCACGGCTTTACAGGGTTACCCACGCTCTAAGCCTGAAGCTACCTGTCGCCTTCATACCGTTCAGCCAATTTCCAAAGGCTTTCGGAATGTTCCGTTCTTGCATCCAAATCAATGAAACTTAGTTTCATTATGCGATCGGCAGAGACACCAAAAATAAGAAGCTCAAGAATTTTAGAGAATGAAAAGCTTGGGAAACAACAAAACTTTAATACGTAACAAAATCCACCCTCCGCTCGGAGAGCAGACATTATCTGCGTAATGCGAGAGAGAAATCTTACACTGTTGTTTATGGAGATCGAGATGACCCAAGATTTTGACATGATCGGCGCCCTGACGAGCTTTTCGGTCGGCACGCTGGATGGACGGGATGCAATGATGGTGATCGAAATCGCCGCGACTCCCGATGACCTCGCCCGTGGCATCCGGCATCAAATGCCCGTCGCGATGACGCCAAGCCGCGCCCGAGAACTCGGCCAGGCCCTTTTGATGGCGGCCGAGGCGGCGCTAATGGGCGATGCGCCGACCAACGCAATGAACTAACGGCCACTTGCGGCTCGACGAGGCGCCTCCCCAATGAGGACGAAACAGGAGCAGGAATTTGCGACCTCTCAACCAGTTGCCGGACAATCTGCGTGCAACAGCGCGAGGGGTCAGGTCTCCGGAAAGGCACGAGCTACAGGCGCGTGGCAAATTCTCTGCTATCTGCGCCTGATGAAAGCGCATGGCAGGTCAAACGATCTGCGCCAGCCAGACCAATCTGATCGATTGCCTCTGCGAACGAGCGGCTGAGCTTCTCCCTTCGAAAAAACTCTGGCGACGCGACCTAACCCGATCGAACTGAAGCCGGCAGGCAAGCATCGCAGATCGCGACGATGTGGCGGTGATCCGTACCGCAACATCCTTCCAGCACCGAAAGTTGTTTGAGGCGGTCACGCAAGGTGCGATACCGCTGGCCGAGATCGATGGGATCGCCGGAATCGAGTTCAATGGACTCGTCGCGTTCGGCATGGCTCTTGGTCGAGGCATTGGCTCGCAAGCCGCCACGAACCGCTCCTCATCATCGCATGCTCCCGTCTAACACATTGCGCTTCGAATGCTCCCAGACACCGTCACGTGACAGGATTAAGATCCGCACGATCGAAACGATTCCGTTGTCAGATCCCCATTTGGGATTAGGGCTCGTCATCGCCTCCGGATGGCCCATTCTCTTGCCGCTTTTTCTCTCCTGTCCGACAATCGATGGCGACACGAGCAGGCATCGTCAAAAACGTTTTCCCGCCTAATCCGGAAACCTCCCGAAGGATCTTGATCTCAGTCAGGGTCGAGAATTGCTCGACATCATGGATCGGTTGCATGAAGGCGCCCATTCCGCCGATGACGCAGTCTCGGTAATAGAGATCCAGATCTTCCATGTCCCAAGCCGGTTCCGGATCCTTGATCATGATAGGCAGACCGTTGATGACGACCCCGTCCGCCACGGCCTGATCCCTCGCCTCCGTAATCTGGCGGCCGTCATTGTTGGGACCATCGCCAGAAACGTCGATCACACGGCGGACAGGCTCGCCATCGATTTCTTCCAGAAGCTTGGCACTGAAGTCGATTGCGGCGGAAATCGACGTCGTCGTGCCTCGGCGGGCAGGCTGATAAGCGAGTTTCTGGGCGAAGGTGGTTGCCGAATCCGCTCCATCGATGATTGTCCATGGGACAACGACGGTTTGATCATCCGCTGCGGACCACTCGACGTAGGTCACGGCTATGCGGCCCAGAATCCCCTTCTGAATGGCCTTGTGCACCAGCGGGGACCGAAAAGCCTCGACAAACCCCTCGCGCTGAAGCTTCTGCTCGGCCGGATCCATCGATGACGACACATCCACCGCAATAACGAGCGCCAGATCAAGCTTGGGTTCGGCCTCTGCCGCACTCGAAAGACAAAGAACAGGCAGGAAGAGCCACAGAAATACGCTCCGGCGCAAACTGAGCATTGTCGCCTCCGTTCAGGATAGGCCTCAGCCCGGGCTATCGAGGCATATTATCTTTTGCCTGGAGCGGCGCTTTGAGTTGCGTCAAGTCGCGATGAAAGCCAACGAAGCATATGGATAGCGCAGAGTCTCTTCAGGCCTCTCGGAAAGCTCAGGCTGAACCTGAAAACAAGACTTCAAAATAAATGGTGCCGGAAAGGAGACCGTCGGGGTTCACGGCAAAGGTTTATAGAGCCACGGCATTTGCCAATCCGAGGAAGGCTCTTCGGCCATCTTGGAATATGGAACGGGTTTCCACGCAATATGTGAACTGGGCGCATAAGACGCCCAGTTTTATTCTAGGATACACAAAACGCCAGGATTTCCGCGAGCGGCGCTTCGTGTTGATGAGTTCCTTCAGTGCCTTGGCCTGCTCGAACTTCACGTTCTTAGAAGCGGCAATCTTAATGGCCTCGCCGGGCTGGGGGCGTTTCGACCAAAAGCGGTACCAGGGGCGCATCCACCGTGCAGACAACCTCTGTGGGAACGAATTCGACCTTGACCTGTCCCTGGAGATCCTGAGCCAAACTCCGCTCGATCAGCCGCGTTCCAAATCCCCGCCGCTGCGGGGGCTGACCGGCGGCCCCGCCCTCTCCTCCCAGCGCAGATGCAGACGGGGCGGATCGCGCGTCTCGTCAAGCGGCCAGCGGATGTCGATCCCCCGGTTTCGCTCGAGAGCGCCCCATGCTTCACCGCGCTCGTTGCAAGTTTCTGCAGCGCCATGGCGATAGCGAGCGCCGCGCGAGGAGAAAGGCGAATATCGGACCCGACGCGGCGCAGACGCTCCTCTCCCACGTTGCGATAGGGTTCCCTGGCCTGGGCAACGATTACCTTTAGAGCCGCCTCTTCCAATTCTCGCGCGTCAAGACATCATGGGCTCGCGACAAGGCAAACAGACGCGACTCGAAATCGGCCCGCATCTCTCCCATGACATCCGACTTGCGCATGGCCTGAGCCGCAATGGATTGAAGGGTAGCAAGCGTGTTCTTGGCCCTGTGATTCAGCTCATGAATGAGCAACTCCCGATGCTCGTCGGCCTGTCTGCGCTCAGTGATATCGCGGAAATAGACCGAGAGCCCGCCTTCCGCCGGTAGATGCTGATATCGACCCAACGACCCAAGACCGGTGAGATCGTCTCTACCCTGACGGGGCGACGATCCTGCATCGCGGCACGATGAGCGTTGTAGAGTTCGCTGTCGATTGTCTTGTCCGAAGGTCAGCCTATGTGAAATACCTGATTGCCCGGAGAGACAACCTTCCTTGACAACACAACGAGCCTGCAAATCCGTGGCTGCCGATTAGACCCTATCGCTGTCCCACCTCAAGTTTCGGCAGCCTGCTCACGCGACGTTTTCTCCCCAGCTGCAGGACGTGCTCGAACGCGCAACCTTCCAAAATTCGGAGCCGGGCAGTGGCTTGTGGCACCTGCGTTGTTTGACCGCGTACACCTCTCTGCCGCCTGCGTGCGTAATCTGCGCATGACGCGGGATTTTCACGCCGAGGGTTGGCCTTCAGTTCCAGTGACAGCGTAGGAGATAGCTGATTTGATGCACAAATCTGCTTCGACCATTGTCTGGCACGATTTTTGCTTCGTTGACCCTGTCCGCACATAATATCTCAGGGAACACTGGTCGCGGAATGGAGAGGAAGAATGTTTCGCAAGGCTCTCACTATCACGGCTCTCGCAATCACTGCAGCGATGCCCGCATATGCGACGGCAAGTGAGCTTCGGGTTGGCTTTACGCTCGACGCACTAACGTTGGATCCGGCCAACCACCGCAAGCGCGAAACGGAAACCATCATCCGGAACATCTATGACGGCCTATTGACCCGTGATGCCCGAATGAAAGTCGTTCCGGAATTGGCCGCATCCTGGACGCAGGTGGATCCCCTGACCTACGACTTCAAGATCAGGCAGGGCGTCACTTTTCACGACGGTTCGCCGATGACCGCCGATGACATCGTCTTCACGTTCGAACGCCTGACCAAGGACGGAGCGATGGGAGGGCAGACCAGTCCGCGCAAGGATCTCGTCGGTCCGGTCAAGACGATCGCGAAGGTGGACGACCGCACCGTGCGTTTCACCTTGAGCGAGCCATGGCCCATCCTGCCCGCCATGCTTCCCGTCCAGGAGGTCGTGAGCAAGGCCTTCACTGAAAAGGTCGGTTCGCAGGGTCTGGCGACGCAGACCAACGGCACGGGCCCCTTCAAGCTGGTGGAATGGCGGAAGGGCGATTCCATCATCCTCCAGCGCTATGACGGATATTATGGCGGCTCGACCGATATTTCTCCCGTCGGCAAGGCCTGCGTTGAGCGGGTCATCTTCCGGGTCATCCCGGAAAATGCATCGCGTGTCGCCGCCCTTCTCGCCGGAGAGGTCGACATCATCAACGAGCTCCCGCCCTTCGACATGAAGAAGGTGGAGGCCAATGCCAGCACGAAGGTGATGAAGGTCAACGGCACCCGCACTTTCTTCGTTGCCCTCAACAACGCGAAGAAGCCTTTTGACGACCCACGCGTCCGTCGTGCCGCCAACATGGCGGTCAACAAGGCTCTCATCATCGACAAGGTCCTGCTTGGAACCGCCGTGTCCCTCAACGGCGTCATGAGCCCGGATGCCTTCGGCTACAATCCTGACCTCCCAGCCTATCCCTTCGATCCGGACGGAGCCAAGAAGCTTCTCGCCGAAGCCGGGTACCCGAACGGCGTCGACGTGACCCTCGATACCGAAGGCGCCTTCAAGGAGATGACGGAAGCCGTGGCCGCAATGCTGACCAAGGCCGGTATCAGGGCCAAGGTGAATGTGGGCGAAGGCTCGACGCTGCGGGCGAAATGGTCGCCGACGGGCGAGAAGGCTGGCGACATGTACTTCACGTCCTGGGGCAACGGCTCTCTCGATCCGTCGGACATCTTCGTCCCGACCCTCCGGACCGGAGACCGGGGCAACAGCGCCTTTTACTCCAACAAGGAGGTCGATGCCCTGCTCGATGCTGCCAATGTCGAACTGGACCAGACCAAGCGTGCCGAACTCTATAAGAAGGCTCAGGCGATCGTGAATAAGGATGCACCCTGGATGTTCCTGTGGCTGCCGCAGGATCTCTATGGTGTGTCCAAGCGCGTCAGCGGATGGGAGCCGAGCGCCGACAGCCGCATCAACCTGCACGACGCCTGCGTCAAGTGACAGCGTCGCAGCCCTAGCCGCTCCGTGGAGAGAGCTTGATGAAACCATTGGCGCTCATGGGCCGCATCGCCCAGCTCGTGCCGGTCCTCCTCGGCGTCAGCGTCATCGTCTTCGTGATGATGGCCCTGACGCCCGGAGATCCTGTCGAGATCATGCTGGCCGACCAGCAGGCGACCCCTGAGCAAGTGCAGGCGATGCGCCACGACATGGGGCTCGACCGCCCTGCAATCGAGCGGTTCGGCGTCTTCCTCGGAAACGCGCTGACCGGCAATTTCGGCCTGAGCTTCTTCCATCGCCGCCCGGTCTTCGACGTGATCGCAGAACGTCTCCCTGCGACCGTCGAACTGACTCTCGCGGCCCTGCTCCTGGCGCTTGCTATCTCGATCCCTCTCGGGGTCGTGGCGGCCGTCAAGAAGAACAGGCTCATCGACAGGCTCGCAGCCTTGGGATCCCTGTTCGGCATTTCCCTGCCCGGCTTCTGGTTCGGCATCATCCTGATCATTCTCTTCTCGGTCGAGATGAAGCTGCTGCCGGTTTCGGGGCGCATGAACTTCGCATGCGAGGTGCCTCGCATCACCTCGCTCATGACCATCGACAGCCTGCTGCGCGGACGCCCCGATTGCTTTGCCGACGCCCTGTCTCACCTCATCCTGCCTGCTCTCACGCTGGCGTTGCCCATGGCTGCCGTACTGACCCGCGTTCAGCGCGCCGCGATGATCGAGGTGCTGCGCTCCGACTACATCGTGTTTGCCGAAGCCAAAGGCCTTTCACGCCGTCGGGTGCTCTGGCGCCATGCCCTCAAGAACGCCCTGGTGCCCACCGTGACCGTCGCCGCCATCGAAACGGGCTCCCTGCTCGGCGGCAACATGGTGGTCGAAACGGTGTTCGGCTGGCCCGGCCTCGGCCGCCTCGTGGTCGAGAGCATTTTCGTCCGCAACTATCCCCTCGTGCAGGCCGCCGTGCTGTTCTACGCCGTGACCTACGTGCTGCTGAACTTCTTCGCCGACGTCCTCTACACGATGCTCAACCCAAGGGTCCGTCTATGAGCGCCGCCTTGCAAGCGCCCGCAATGGCTGCCGAGCGGGTCGAAACGCCGACCTGGCAAAGCCTGCAAAGGTTTGCGGCAGACCGGTTCTCGATGGCTGCGGCCATCGTCGTCCTGGCCTTCGTGCTGATGGCGGTTCTGGCGCCCTGGCTTGCTCCTCACGATCCCTATGAGACCGATCTCCTGCGCCGGCTTCAGTCTCCAGCCTGGACGGAGGGTGGCGAGTGGGACTATCTTCTGGGCTGCGACGCACTCGGCAGGGATATCCTCTCGCGGATTATCTACGGTTCGCGAGTCTCGATCACTATCGGATTGGCCGTCGTCCTGATCGCGACCGCCATCGGAACGGTACTCGGCCTCGCCGCCGGTTACATGCGCGGCTGGGTCGATATCGGGATCTCGCGCCTCGTGGATATTCTTCTTGGCTTCCCCTACCTCATCTTCGCCATCGCCCTGATGGCCATGATGGGGCCGGGCCTGCAGAACATCATTCTGGCGCTGGTCTACAAGGAATGGGTCGTGCCGGCGCGCGTCGTGCGCGGCGAAGTGCTCGCCGCCCGCGAGATGGAATATGTCGAAGCCGCACGGGCCGTCGGTGCATCGCGTCTTCATATCATGTTCCGGGAGATCCTGCCGAACATCCTGTCGCCGGTGATCGTCGTATCGACCATCCGCATGGCCCACGTGATCATCCTGGAAGCGAGCCTGTCGTTCCTCGGCATCGGCGTTCAACCGCCCACCGCCTCCTGGGGCTCGATGGTGGCCGATGGCCGCGCCTTCATTCTCGATGCGTGGTGGGTCAGCACTTTTCCCGGCATCGCCATTCTCGCTCTTGTCCTCTCGATCAATGTCGCCAGCCAGGGCCTTCGCGATGCATTCGATCCGAAGTTTAGCGACTAACATGGCCACCCCTCTCCTCTCCATCCGCAACCTCAAGACCTGCTTCCCCACCCGTGCGGGTCTGGTGACTGCGGTCGATGGCGTCGATCTCGATGTCTATCCCGGTGAATGCCTCGGAATCGTCGGCGAAAGCGGATCAGGAAAGAGCGTCACCTTCGCCAGCGTCATCGGCCTCGTGCGCTCGCCAGGTTATGTGGCCGGTGGTGCGATCCGTTTCGACGGCATCGATCTTCGAAGCCTGAACGCCGACGGCCGGCGCGGGTTGCGCGGGCGCGATATCGCCATGACGATGCAGGATGCGCTCACCGCGCTCAATCCGGCCCTCAGGGTGGCGGAGCAGATCGAGGAGGTTCTGCTCGCCCATGCGATGGATCTTCCCCGGAAAGGCCGTCAGGAAGCCGCGAGAACACGGGCAATCGAGATGCTGCGGCTCGTCGGCATCCCGGCAGCCGACAAGCGGATCGACGATTATCCGCATCAGTTCTCAGGCGGAATGCGCCAGCGCATCATGATCGCCATCGCCCTGTCCTGCCGCCCGAAGCTGCTGATCGCGGACGAACCGACAACGGCCCTCGACGTAACCATCCAGGCTCAGGTGCTCGATCTCATCGGTGACCTCAGGCGCGAACTGGGCATGAGTGTGGTGCTGATCACACACGATCTCGGCGTCGTGGCCGAACATACGGATCGGGTCGCGGTGATGTATGCCGGTCAGGTCGTCGAGACAGGTAGAACCCGGGAACTCATCGATCGGCCGCGACACCCCTACACACGCGGGCTCATCGGCTTGATCCCGCGCCTTTCGAACCTGGATGCGCCGATCAGACCGATCGATGGGCAGGTACCCGAACTCATCGGCCTTGGAGGCATCTGCCGCTTCTATGACCGCTGCGAATTCAGATCGTCTCTATGCCGGACCGATATTCCGATGGAAGCGGTAGAGCCGGGCCATCACGCACGATGCATTCGCGCGGAGGAGAACCTGCAATGAGCGCGCCTCAGCACCGACTCCTCCTCGAAGTCAGGAACCTTGAAAAAGTCTATCATCTCAATAGCGGCTTCCTGCAGCGCATCGCCCGCCAGCCTCCGTTGAACCTTCGAGCGGTCGGCAAGGTCAGCTTTTCCGTCAGATCCGGCGAAACGCTCGGCCTCATCGGGGAATCCGGATGCGGCAAGTCGACGCTCGCCCGGACGGTGCTGCGCCTGCACGAACCCACGGCCGGCAGCATCGCCTTCGAAGGCACCGACATCACGAAACTGTCTCATCGTGAGATGACGCTCCTGCGGCGTCGCATGCAGATCATCTTTCAGGACCCATATGCCTCCCTCAACCCGCGCAAGTCGGTCGAGGAAATCGTCGGCCTGCCTCTGTCGATCCACGGCATCGCACAGCGTGGCGAAATTCGGGACCGGGTGGTCGCGATGTTGGAGAGCGTCGGCCTGAAGAGCGCGCATCTCGGCCGGTTTCCGCATCAATTCTCGGGTGGTCAGCGCCAGCGCATCGGAATTGCGAGAGCCCTGATCCTCAACCCGAGCTTCGTCGTCTGCGACGAGCCGGTCTCTGCCCTCGACGTATCGATTCAAGCTCAGATCATCGCCCTTCTGGGAACGCTCAAGCGCGAGCTTGGGCTGACCTATCTGTTCATCTCGCATGATATCGGCGTGATCGGGCATGTGAGCGACCGCATCGCGGTCATGTATCTGGGCGATATCGTGGAAATGGGGCCGACCCGCGAGCTTCTGCGGTCGCCGAAGCACCCCTACACGAAGGCCTTGCTTTCGGCGGTGCCCCAGATCGATGCCGGGCCTAAGCGCGAAAGGATAAAGCTCACGGGCGACCTGCCCTCGCCCCTGTCGCCGCCGCCGGGCTGCAAGTTTCACACCCGCTGCCCCTTTGCCATCGAACGCTGTCGCCATGAAACGCCAGCCCTCCGCAATCTCGAAGGAGACCGGATGGCGGCCTGCCATCTGGTGGATGAGCCGCGATGAAGAGCGAGCCGGCTGCACCCGTTCTGCTCATTGGCGATGCCTATACCCGCGGGCGGGCCCAGGCTCATTGCGGCGAACCTCTGGTCGCCGCGGTGCAAAGCGCCATCGATACGCGTCTGGCACAGGCCAGAAACCTGCTGGAAACACCATCGGTCTGCGCCTTTCTCGGCGAGCAGGCCCGGCTTCTCCAGATCCTCGACCCTGAATCCGCAGCAGAAGTCAACGGCATCTCCGATGGCTTCGGGAGGAGCGTCGATTCCGTTCTCGCCTATCTGCACTTGGGCATCCTCGCCGATCTGGCCACGGATGGCTGTTCAGCCTGGAGCTGGGGTACATCGGCCTCGGGCGGTCCCCTCCTCGTCAAGAACCGCGATTACCGTGGCGAGCATGCCCTGTTGCAGCGGGTCTTTCTCCATCGCGATCCGAGTAGACAGGGCAAAGCGATCCTCTGTGTCGGCAGCCTCGGCAGCCCCGGCGCATTCTCCAGCGGAATGAATGCGCATGGCTTCGCCCTCGCCGATACTCATGTTTCGACGAGGGATCATGGCCCAGGTCTTCTACGATACTTCCTCATGACCCGTCTCCTGTGGAACTGCAGCTCCGTGGAAGAGGCCTTGCGAACCATAGCGGATGTCCCGCATGCCGGAGGAGGCACGATCGTCATGACCGACGCGTCGGGAGCCTGTGCCGCCGTGGAGCTGGGTCACAGGACGCATGCGGTGGAGACCTGCACTCCCTACGTGGTGCGGACAAACCATTTCCTGTCTCCGGAATGTGCTCCCTCCTGGTTCCCGGTCGCGAGCGATCCCATGGCGACAAGCACCAAGGGACGTTATGCGCGGCTCCGGTCCTGGCTCGCAGCTCAGGACGATTGTCCGCCCCTTTCCGAAGTCGCCACCCTCATGGGAGCGCACGGAGAAGACGGCCAGGAAGCCCTATGCCGCCATGGCGAGGATGGCGATGCGCGGACGATCTCATGCTCCATATTTGCACCTGCCGAGCTTCGCCTCTATTTTTCGTCCCGTGAACCTTGTGCCGGCAAGTGGAACTCCTTCGACTGCCGGCTCTAGAGTTCCTTGAAAAGCCGCATGTCCCGCCGGCGAACCGGTATCCACTTCGCTATGGACATGCTCTAGCCGGGATTCGGAAGTGTGGCGTACGAAACAGGTCTCATCGGTGAACATGCCTCGATCGTCGAGGTAAGACGACTTATCGAACGTGTTGCGAAAAGTGCAGCCCGCGCCGTGCTCATCTATGGCGAGACCGGAACGGGCAAAGGCTTGGTCGCACGCCTCGTGCATCAGCAATCCGCCCGCGCCTCGCAGCAATTCATCGATGTGAATTGCGCCGCCATTCCCGATCAACTGCTCGAATCCGAGTTGTTCGGGCATGAGAAGGGCGCTTTCACGGGGGCCCTTGCCCGCAAGCCGGGCCTGATCGAGACGGCCCATGGGGGCTCGATCTTCCTCGACGAAATCCGGGATATGAATCTGGTCATGCAGGCGAAGCTTTTGACCGTGCTCGATACGCAGCGCCTGCGCCGGGTCGGAGCTGTCAGTCCGGTGACCGTCGACGTGCGTTTCATTGCCGCCACGAACCGCATTCTCCTGTCGGAGGTCAATGCGGGCCGGTTTCGGGAGGATCTCTATTATCGCCTGCAGATCGTCGCCATCAATGCCCCTCCCCTGCGGGAGCGGGGCGACGATATTTTCGTGCTCACCGACCATTTTCTCCGCCGCCTGAGCAGCCGCTACGGCCGGGTCATCGTGGGACTCCAACCCGATGTGGTCGACGTCTTCCGGCGCTACCGCTGGCCGGGCAATGTGCGCGAACTCGAGAACCTGCTCGAGCGCATCTTCATTCTCGAGGACGAGAATACGATCATGCTCAAGCATCTGCCCGCCCGTATCCTGCGGGATGTGAAGGAGACAGAGAAGGCCGCGCAACCGAACGAGATTGCAGAGGCGTTCGAGAAGGGGCCCCTCGATTATTACGAGACGACTGCATCGTTTCAGATCAAGCTCATCCGCCACGCCCTCGCGGTCACGAATGGCAGTCTGACGGAGGCAGCAGCGTATCTGGGATTATCCCGCCACGCCCTTCGCCATCAGATGCTGAAGCTCGATATGACCTGAATGCGCGCATCCCGCGCTTCCATGCGTGGAAGTCGCATCCATCGGAACGCCTTCTCGCGCATTCCCGTTTCGGCCGTCTCTCTTTTCCTGATGAAACAATCCCTTAGAGGGCACCTAAAGTGTTGGCATGAAATTTGCTTGAAACCGGTCGGCACATCATGACGCATACCGGAGAAACGCCTGCCATGTCGTCCATCAAGATCATCTGTCCAAACGGTCATTTGGGCTTTGCTCCCCTCAAGCCCGACAGCTTCCTGCGCGGTGTTGAGGCGGGACCGGATTTCATCGCGGCCGATTCCGGGAGCGACGACATCGGCCCGGTCCCTCTTGGAACCGATACCTCGACATCGCCGGAGGCATGGCAGCGACAGGACCTGGAAGCCATGCTCCTCGCCTCGCGCCGGATCAATGTCCCCATGATCATCGGATCCTCCGGCGATACGGGAACGAACGGCCGTGTCGACCGATATGTGGAAATTATCCGCGAACTTGCGAAGGCCCATGGCCTTGCTCCCTTCAAGCTCGGTTATTTCTACTCGGAAGTCGACAAGGAGCTGGTACGCAAGGCGATCGGAAGCGACGAGCCGGTTCTCGGTCTTGATGGTCGCGACCCGCTCGATGAAGCCGAACTCGACGCAACGACCCGGATCGTCGCCATGGCAGGAGTCCATCCCTACCGCAAACTGCTGGAGGAAGGCTGCGACGTCATCATCGGAGGAAGGTCGAGCGACTGCGCGATCTTCGCCGCCGCCGCTCTCCATCGCGGCACGAGCGAAGCCGATGCCTATTATCTCGGCAAGGTCCTCGAATGCGCCTCGTTCTGCGCGGAGCCTTATGGAGCCAAGGAAACTGTCCTTGGTGCCGTAAACGGAACCGGCGTGACGGTGACCGCCATGCATCCCGACCAACGTTGCACCATCGCTTCAGTCGCGGGCCATGCGATGTATGAGCGCTCCAATCCCTATGACGAATTCGTTGCAGGGGGCCGCCTCGACATGCGGGATTGCAGTTACGAGCAGATCGACCCGCGCACGACCCGCATCACGGGGCAGCGTTTCATCCCGGCAGAGCGAGTCCGCGTCAAACTCGAAGGCGCGGGTAAGGTCGGCGAACGTTTCGTCGGTATCGCCTCGGTGCGCGATCCTTATACCATTGCCCATATCGATGAGGTCATCGCCTGGGCCAAGGCGCAGGTGTTCGAGCGCTTTGGTCAAACAGGTTACGAACTGCACTACAATGTCTTCGGCAAGAACGGCGTGATGGGCGATCTGGAGACGGTAAAAGTTCCGGCTCACGAACTCTGCATCGTCGTGCAAGGCGTCGCCCCGACAGCGGAAATGGCGGAGGAAGTCTGCATGACCGGCACCCGCCAGCTTTTCTATGCCCGCTTGCCCGAGGTGAAAGGCACGGCCGGCGGCGTCGCCTTCGTGCTCGACGAGGTTCTGAAGGCCTCGCCAGCCTATCGCTGGACCGTCAATCATACCCTTGCTGTCGACGATCCGCTCGAACTCTTTCCCACCCACACCATCACCATCGGCGCTTGAGGCATCACCATGAAAAAGCTGTCGGACCTCGCCAAGACCATTCGCAGCAAGAATGCCGGCGTCGACAAGATTACATTCGACATCATCTTCACGGACAGAACCGTTTACGACAAGGTCTGCCGGAGCAAGGTGCTTACGCGGGCGACTGTTGCCGATCTTTACGGCATCGAGGAGAGCCGCATTGCCGACTTCGTCGAGTATGATCCGGCCTGCGCCATCAAGTTTACGATCTATCGCCCCCGGCCGAGCGGAAGTGCAGGAGACTCGGACATCTTCGGTGCCCAACAATATGCTCCTTTGCTGGATATCAAAGTCGATATCTAGGATGTCCCGGCATCGACCTGTCGAATTCCGGGGTGGCCGTCGGCGTTTCTGAACGCTCCTGCGGCCCTGGCTCAATCATGTGCGCGGCGGTTTTTTCGCATTGCCGCGCCCGCCTTCTCCGGGCGGGCAGGATCGTTTCGAAGAAGCTCAAGCCGTTTCGAAGAGGCGTCGATTGAAGTTGTAACCGTAGGCTGATACAGGCTTCACTTAACCAACTCAGGATATGCCGCAAAGCGGCAATCACGTCGAAGGTTGTGCTGGACGGGATAGATGACGGGTTCCATCCTGCGCCTCCTGCCGGATTTATCTGTTCATGTTGAGTGTCTATGCCCAGCGACAAGCCCTCTCGCCCCTTGAGATCGCATAAGCCGACCGAGACCTCCTTATCCATTGATCTCAGCGCGGTCATCGTTGCGGCAACCGCGGAAGAACCCCGGGTCCTGACGCTCCCCTTTGGCTCGGAACCACTCGACAGCCTCCCCTCGGGACCGCTGCAATCGGAGCATCGCACCCTAGAGGCCGGGCTGCGGGCATGGGTCGAGCAGCAGACGGAGCAGAAGCTTGGCTATGTCGAGCAGCTCTATACCTTCGGCGATCGCGACCGAGCCGAGGGGATCGACCGCACTGGACCCGCCTTGTCCATCGCTTATCTGGCCCTCGTGCGGGAAGCACGCCTCACCCGGCTTACACATGCCGCTTGGCGAAACTGGTATGGCTATCTTCCGTGGGAAGATTGGAGGCAGGGGCGGCCCAAGGCGCTTGACGTGATCGAGTCGGAACTTGCGGCATGGGCGCGGGCAGGAGGGAAACAGTCCAAGCAATTCCGTGAGGAAAGGATCGAGCTCACTTTCGGATTCAGGTCCGGTGCCTGGAGCGACGAGCGAGTCCTCGAGCGCTACGAACTCCTATTCGAGGCGGGGCTCGTCCCGGAGGCCTTGCGGGAGCGCGAGGAAGAAACCGGATCTCGCAGGCGGCTTGCACCCGGCCCTCCCATGGCGCTCGACCATCGCCGCATGCTCGCAACGGCCATCGGACGGCTGCGAGGCAAGATCAAGTACCGCCCGATCATCTTCGAGCTTATGCCGGCCGCCTTTACCCTTCTGGAATTGCAGCGGACCGTGGAGGCTCTCTCAGGGGTGCGGCTGCACAAGCAGAATTTCCGCCGTCTGGTGGAGAGCCAGGGCCTCGTCGAGGAAACCGGAGACGTCACGGCCGAGACGGGCGGGCGCCCTGCCCGGCTGGTACAGTTCCGAAGAGAGGTCCTGGTCGAGCGTCCCGCTCCCGGGCTTCGTCTTCCCGGCCTCAGGCGGACGGCCCCTTCGACGGAATAGGGATTGACGAAGGCTTATGCTCAGATTTAGCATAACGATATGCCGGCTTAACAGCCGGTCTTCTTTTGACCCACTAATGCTCAAATTGAGCATAGGAAGCCGCCATGCTTGCGAATGCGCCATCCGATGCTGTCTCCCTTCCGTTCCCCAGCCTTTACGCTCGGGTGCGCCACCACATTCCGGCCGTCGAATGGCCGGCCTATGTGCGGGACATCGAGGCGATCCTCCGCCTCAAGCGCGAGCGCAATGCGGTCATTCTCGCCCATAACTACCAGACGCCCGAGATCTTCCACACCGTGGCCGACATCGTCGGCGACAGCCTGGCCCTGGCCCGCGAGGCCGTCACCACCCATGCGGATATCATCGTCCTGGCCGGCGTGCATTTCATGGCGGAAACCGCCAAGCTCCTCAATCCGGACAAGACGGTGCTCATTCCGGATGCCAAGGCAGGCTGCTCGCTGGCGGAATCGATCACGGCGGCGGATGTGCGAAAGCTGCGCGCCCGCTATCCCGGTGCTCCCGTCGTCACCTACGTCAATACGTCCGCTGCGGTGAAGGCGGAGTCCGATATCTGCTGCACCTCGGGTAACGCCAAGAAGATCGTCCGCTCCCTCGGCGTCGACCGCGTCATCATGCTGCCGGACGAGTTCCTGGCCCAGAATACGGCCGCTGAACTTCCCGATATCGAGATCATTACCTGGGCCGGTCATTGCGAAGTCCATGAACGCTTCACGGCCGAGGATATCCGCTCCGTCCGCGAGAGCTATCCGGATGTCGTCGTCCTGGCCCATCCGGAATGTCCGCCCGAGGTCGTGAAGGAAGCCGACTTTGCCGGATCGACCGCCGACATCGCCGATTATGTCGGTGAGAAGCGCCCTGCCCGAGTCGCGCTGGTGACCGAGTGCTCGATGAGCGACAACATCGCCGCCCATTATCCCGAGGTTGAATTCGTGCGCCCCTGCAACCTCTGCCCTCATATGAAGCGGATTACCCTTTCCAACATCCGGCAGGCTCTCGAACAGGGACAGCACGAGGTCACAATCGATCCGACCGTGGCGGAACGTGCGAGAGAGGCCGTCGAGCGCATGCTTGCAGTTCGGTAAGGTGCAGGAATGGAAACGAGTGACCCTCCCGACCGCGTTGTCGTCATCGGCGGCGGTATTGCCGGTCTCGCCACGGCTCTACATCTCGCTTCGCTGCCGGTCACGTTGCTCGTCGCATCGCCTCTCGGTCAGCAAGCCTCGACAGCATTGGCCCAGGGCGGCATCGCGGCGGCACTTGGGCCAAGGGATCATCCCGATCTGCATGCAAGCGACACCCTTCAGGCGGGTGGCGGACTGAGCGATCCTTCCGTCGCAGACCGCGTGACGGCTGCGGCCGCGTCGTGCATCAAGTGGCTCATCACTCAAGGCGTCCCTTTTGACCGCTCATTCTCTCGCGGAGATTTGGCGCTCGGACTCGAAGCTGCGCATTCGCGTCGACGCATCGTGCATGCGGGGGGCGACAGCACTGGCAGCAATATTCTTGACACTCTGATCTGCAACGTGCGGGCCATACCCGTGATTGAGATCCATGAGAACATCCGTGTTACGGATCTGGCAATCGATCACCATGGGGCGGTGACTGGAGTATTCTGCACGTCGTCGGGGAGTGATCGTTCCCCGCAGCAGATATTCATGCCGACGAGAGCCGTGGTCCTCGCGACCGGCGGGATCGGTGGTCTTTATGCCCACACGACCAATCCTCTCGGCGCGACGGGCAGCGGGCTGGCATTGGCTGCACGCGCGGGCGCGATCCTGCGGGACATCGAGTTCGTTCAGTTTCACCCGACGGCCATCGCCACGGCGCGCGATCCGATGCCCCTCGCCACCGAGGCGCTGCGTGGCGAGGGAGCCGTTCTCATCAATGGGAAGGGCGAACGCTTCCTGGATGGGACACCGGGGGCCGAATTGGCGCCGCGCGATATCGTGGCACGAGCGATCTTCGCGCAGATCGAGGCCGGCGAGACGGTTTATCTCGATACTCGGGCCAGCCTTGGCGACCGTCTTCCAAGCCGGTTCCCCAATGTTGCGGCGCTCTGCCGCTCGGCAGGAATTGATCCGGTCCGCGATCCGATCCCGGTGCGTCCGGCCGCGCATTACCATATGGGCGGGATCAAGGTGAACGAATGCGGGCGCAGTTCCATCGATGGACTTTGGGCCTGTGGCGAGGTGGCATCCACAGGGCTCCATGGCGCCAACCGGCTTGCCAGCAACTCGCTTCTGGAAGCGCTGGCCTTCGCCCGCTGGATCGCGGACGATATTCGGTCCATGGATGCAAAGGCAGCACGGCCCGTCAGTCTACCTTTCACAAGACCGGACACGAACGTGAGAAGCGGCGCAAATGTGATGCCACCCCTCGACGCCATTCGGGCATCGATGGACCGACATGTTGGCGTCCTGCGCTCCGCCGCCGGTCTTGCAAACGCGATGCGATACTTCCGGCCCTTTATTGGAAGCAGGACTGCTTATGCAGGATCGCCGGCTCACGATGCCGCTCTTATCGGCCTGCTGATTGCCACTGCCGCCCTCATGCGGCAGGAGAGCCGCGGCTCTCATCAGCGGCGGGATTATCCCACGGCTGCCGCCGATATCGGGCAACACGCTGAAATCACCCTCGACCAGGCTCTTCACGTCACGCTGGATGCTGACGAGCAGAACGGGCCACCGCTTACCAGGAAATTCGCATGATTCCGCTGACAGAGCCGATGACCAACCTGTCCTCCCTTCCCCATCTGCTCGTCGAGCCGATTGTCCGTGGCGCCCTGATGGAGGATCTTGGGCGAGCAGGCGACATCACAAGCGATGCCATCATTCCGGTCGACGCAACCTTGCGGGCTGCAATCGTCACGCGTCAATCAGGTGTCATCGCGGGAGTGCAACCGGCCATTCTCGCCTTCACGATGCTGGATCCCGCCGTCTCCGTCGTCGTGGAGCGGCCGGATGGTAGCCGTGTCAATTCGGGTGAAACGATTCTCCATGTAGAGGGGCCTGCCCGCGCCATTCTTGCTGCTGAGCGCGTCGCTCTCAATCTCATCAGCCATCTGTCAGGCATCGCGACAACCACGGCAGCGCTTGTCGAGACCGTGCGGCCTCATGGTCATGCCCGGATCGTCTGCACGCGGAAGACGACGCCCGGCCTGCGCGCTCTTGAGAAGCATGCCGTTCGGGCGGGAGGCGGATGCAATCACCGTTTCGGGCTCGACGATGCAGTGCTCATCAAGGACAACCACATTGCGATTGCAGGAGGCGTCCGGACAGCTATCGAACGTGCACGCTCCAGCGTCGGTCATCTCGTCAAGATCGAGGTGGAGGTGGACACGCTCGAGCAGCTCGATGAAGCACTTGAGACCAGGGTGGACGCCATTCTCCTCGACAACATGTCGCCCGACATGTTGAAGGAAGCCGTCAGGCGTGTGAAACGCCGTGCCATCACGGAAGCTTCCGGACGTATCACGATCGAGACGGCACCAGCTGTTGCGGCGAGCGGCGTCGATCTGATTTCTGTCGGCTGGATGACGCATAGCGCGCCGATCTTGGACCTCGGCCTCGATATCGTCGGATGATTTTCGCCATCCGGGTCTGATTCTCGCGATACCCACTCCCCCTCTCATCCCCCGCGCGCGTTAGCGCGGGAAGAGATTCATGGGAAACGCCGAGGGTGAAAAGCAGATTCCCTTCTCCTCCGATTCGCTCCGGCCGGGAATGACATGCGGGGTGGCAGGAAGCCACAGCCCGCTCCTCAACCAGACCTTCAGAAGTCGAGTTCGAGTAGTACCGGTTGATGATCGGAAGCCTGCGACTGCTGATCGTAGCCGATATGCCTGATCTTCGGAGCCAGATCTTCGGTCACGAACATGAAATCGCAGCAATGCGGAGGCCCGTTCGTCTGATCGAAGATGCAGAAGGACGGGGGATGTACCGCCGAGCCATGTGCCGCCTGCCAGGCATCGACGAGGGGCGGTGTCCCATTGTCGAATGGATCCGAAATCCGCTTCTTCGTCTCATCCTCCGGCCGCATGTTGAAATCGCCCATCAGGACGGCAGAGGCAGCGACAGGAAACAAGGCGTAGGTGCCGGGACCATCCTCTCGCATTGTGACGGTACGCTCGAAAGCCGTGCGATGTACCTCGCGGATTCCTTCCACCTGCGCCCGCCGCAGCTTCTCGGCGGAATATTCCAGATGGGTCGTCATCACCCGCAACGGACCTGAGGGAGTTTCCACGACCGCTTCCAGCAGCAGCCGCGGCATGTTCCGCGTCGGCGCAGCCTCCCACGGCAGAGTGTAGCGCAGCACCTGCGCGACCGGGAGGCGTGAAAGGATCATGTTGCCGAAACGACGGCGGCCGCCCGCGCCATCCGGAACATCGAGAGCAACTCCCTCGACGGCGGAATAACCCGGCAGGAGGGCTGCTATCTCGGAGAACTGGTTAGCCCCGCTATTGCCCTTCAGGTCGGAAAAATTGTCCGACACCTCCTGCAGACAGAGCACATCGAAATCGGCGATATCGCGCGCTTCGTCGATCAGGCGCTTGAGATCGACATGACCGTCGATTCCCAGACCCCATTGGATGTTCCAGGTAATGATCCTGAGCATGTGTTCCTGCGATTTTCTATTGGCCGACCTTGCTCAGCACATCGGCCTTCAGGAATCGCTCAATGACGATCATGAACAAAACGGAAGGCACGAGGAGGATGAGAGCCGTGATGGAGGCGATCTGATAATTGCCGCCCATGCTGGCATTGTAGAGCAGAAGCGGCAGCGTCGTCACTTGTGGCACGCCAACGAAGAAGGTTCCGGTGAACTCGTCGAGGGATTCCAGGAACACGAAGATCGCGCTTGCCATGATGCCGGGCGCAGCCAGCGGCAATGTCACCGTGAAGAAGGTGCGCAACGGCGATGCTCCGATATTGCGCGCCGCCAGTTCGAGGTCCCTGTCGACAGCGGCAAATGCGGCTGCCGCGATCCACACCGAATAGACGAGTCCATGGGCCGCATGGACAAGCACGACGCCGGTGATCGTTCCCGTCAGCCCGATGCTGTAGAAGACCCGCGCCACGTTGATATAGATCGCCACCGACGGGAATGCCTGCGGCAGCAGGAACAGGATCATCAAGGCCGTCCGCCAAGGCAGTTTGAGGCGCGCCAGCGCATAGCCGGCCGGGACGGAAACCGCCAGAGCGACCGCCACCGTCAGGCAGGCGATGCTGACGCTCGTCAGAAGCGACGACATGGCGTCGCCTGTGGGACGGAACACCACTTCCCAATACCGCAGACCATAAGAGACCGGCAGCTTGAAAGGCGTATACCATCGTTCGGCAACAGACCACAGGACGAGATTGGCCAAGGGCCCAAATAGCAGGAAGGCAAAGGCCGCAAGACCGAGCACTTTTAGGAATGTGGATCCAAAGGCCCAGAATCTCACGCTTGCGGCTGAGGGGGCCGACTGGCGAGATGAAGCTGACGCACGGCCGTCCAACGGAAATGCCTCCGCCCGCGCGGGAGATACTTGTACCTTCCCGCTCATTGCTGCGCCTCGCGTTTCACATTGTGACGAAGATAGATCCACGCCACTGTCCCGGCGATGAAATAGGAAATGACGCCGAGCGCATTGGCGGTGGCGTAATCGCCATAGGAGTTGATGCGGAAGGCCATGTCCACGGTCAGCATGGTCGGCTGCGATCCCGCCACCATCATCGGCACCGACAGAACGGAAAGCATGGTGACGAAGGAGAGAACGAGGCCGACGAGAAGCGTCTGCGCGACCTGCGGCAGGACCAGTTCGATCAGCACCCGCAACCGCGAAGCGCCGAGGTTGCGGCCTGCCTCGACGGTCGCGCGGTCGATGGAGGCCATGGCACCCGCGAGCATGAGCGTCACGAAGGGCACCTGCTTCCATACGAAGGTGATGATGATGCCACGCCAATCGAGCAAACTCGTGGCCTGGATCGGCTCCATGAAGCCGAGCGCCACGAAGGAATTATTCATGAGGCCGTTCTTGGCGAGAAACGTACGCATGCACTGGGCTGCGACGATGAACGGAATGAAGAGCGGCCAGCGATAGAGATTTCGCAGGGCGGCCACCAGCCATGGCGTCTCGCCCAGAGTCAGGATGCCCGCGATGGCGATGGAGAACAGGCCTGTCAGCAACGTCGAAGTGATGACGATGAAGAGCGTGAAAAGGATATCCGTCGAATAAAGCTCATAGGCCTTCTGGAAATGCGTGAGCGACAGACCGCCTCCGGGCTCAGTGAAGGCGGAAGCCAGTGAAAAGCCGAGCGGGTAAAGAAACAACGCTCCGATCATCGCCAAGGCAGGCGCGATGAGCAGAAGGCCGAAGAATGACGGTCTCGTCATGATCTGACACTAATCCGAGAACCGGCCGAAGCCGTGAATTGCGGGCGGCCTGGACAAAAGCCGCCCGCTCATGGTCGGAAGCGAACTCAGTTCGCGACCTTTTTCTCGTAGGTTTCGAGAATGTCGTTGAAGTACGGGCTGATCGGGAACGGCTTGCCGCTCGAAGCGAGTGCATCCGGCGGAATATCAGCGAAGAGCTGGTTCCACGCGGCCTGATCGAGCTTGCCTTCGAGGTTCTGAGCGTCGATGCCCGGATACCAGTTGAAGCGCTTCACGATGCCGTCTGCCTGCACTTCCGGGCTTGTCGCGAGAGCGACGAACTCGGCAGCGAGTTTCTCCTGCGCAGTCTTGGAGGGGATCGCGTAGTACATCGGCTGGCCGGGCATGCCGGGAGAGACGAGTTTCAGGCGCATGTTCGGCGGAAGCTTGCCCTCGGCCTTCCAAGTGTAGAACATGTCGACCCAGACCGGCCCCATGGCGATCTCGCCACGGTTGAGCATGTCGAGCGTGCCGGCATTGCCGGGAGTGATGACGACGTTCTGATTGAACTCCTTCAGATCGGTCATCGCCTTGTCCCAGGTCGCCTTGGTGGCGGCGTCGTAGGGCCCTTTCTCCAGCTTCGCCGCATCGCCGCCGAATGCCGAAACCCAGCCGGTTACGAAGGCAACGCCGGACATGCCGCCCTTGATGCCGTTATAGCCGAACTGCTTCGGGTTTTTCTTCACCCAGTCGCGCAGCTCGGCATAGCTGTTGGGCACCGTCTTGATGAGATCCGGATTGTAGGCGATCGCGGTCTGCGAATGGAACATCGGCATGACGAAGCCCGACACATCGGTACCGAGAGAATTCGTCGCCGTGTCGCGCGTGACCAGCTTTCCGGTCGGGAGCGTGTCGCGGTATTTTTTGAGCAGGTCGTCCTGCACCATGGTGCCGGCGGCTTTCTGGTGGATGACGACCACGTCGAAATCGGCGGGAGCGCCGGCTTTCTTCTGCGCATCCAGCTTTTCGAAGATCTTCTGGGAACCGCCGTCGCCCGGCCCGGTGCCGACGGCGACGACTTTCACGCCCGGATGGCTCTTCTCGAACAGCGGACCGAGATAATCCTTGATGTAATCGACCATGTTCTGGTCGCCGGCAGTGGCGACGTTGAGCGTCTGCGCGCTCGCCGTGCTCGTCATCAGAAGAGCTGCGAAACCCGCAGCCAACAGGCTTTTATGCATGGATACCTCCCTTGGTATGGTCAGTGGGGAACAGGTGCAACGATTCCAGCGGCAGGCGCAGGCCAACCGCGTGATCGAGCTCGTGATAGCGGTCGTCCGTCACGGTAAAATGACGGTCGCCGATTGCGACCACGTACCTGTAATGCCCGCCCGGATACGTTCTCTGCGTAATTGTCCCGGGAAGGACGATAGATCCGTCGATCCGGGCGCGCGGATCGTCGAGCGATGCAACATCATCGCGGAAATAGGCCGTGACGGCCCCTACCGGGACGGAGCCGGAATAGGACACGGGATTGCCTGAATCGGCCTTGACCTCGACCCCCGACCCCGAAGGCCTGATATCGAGTTCGATAGTGTTCTCCGCTCCCATGAAGCTCGCCACGAACGGGGAGTTCGGCTGATCGTAGACTTCCTTCGGCGTTCCCATCTGGGCAATACGGCCTGCATCCATCACGACGATCCGGTCCGCCATGGTCATGGCTTCCTCCCGGTCATGGGTGACATGGATCGCCGTGAAGCCAAGGCGGTTCTGGAGCGCCTTGATCTCCGAGCGCAGTTGGATGCGCACCTTGGCATCGAGATTGGACAGGGGCTCATCGAGAAGCAGAATTTCCGGTTCTATGGCGAGTGCGCGCCCCAGGGCGACGCGCTGCCGCTGCCCCCCGGAAAGATTCGTCACCTTGCGGCCTTCGAGCCCGGACAGGTTGAGCATCCTGAGGACATTGGCGACGCGGGCCCGAATCTCATCCTTCGGCACGCCGCGAAGGCGTAAACCGTATCCCACATTGCCGAGAACCGTCATATGCGGCCAGAGGGCATAGGACTGGAACATCATGGCCATGCCGCGTTTCTCGGGCGGTGTATTCACCACGTCACGCCCGAAAAGGCGGATCGCGCCTCCGGCCGCCTTCTGAAATCCGGCGATGGTCCGAAGGAGAGTGGTTTTCCCGCAGCCGGATGACCCGAGAATGGCGATGAACTCGCCCGAAGCGACCGAAAGATTGACCCCGTGCAGCACCTGCTGGCTGCCATAGCTGACTTGCAGATGATCGATATCGATCGCGGTCGAGACAGAACTGTCCACGGTCCCCGTAACCTCCCTGACTGCGCTTTTCGCGTCTCTTATGGGGCTAGGAAATCACATTTAGATGACAGTGAGAAGCCCTGTATTTCGAGGAAGATCCATATTTTAGCCGGCTACCTCTCATCCCCTTGAGCAAGTCTATCAGACGACCTTTCCCCGGGCGTTGACCGACCAAAGATCCGGCCCTCCGTCCGAATCATGGATGGCGACGCTGTCGAACAGATTGACCACCGGGCAGGCATGGTTGGGGAGAACAAGCATGCGCGTCCCTATCGGAAGCCTGCTCTCTCGTCTTTCGATAAAACCGTGCTCTTCCGACAGCCGCACGACAGGAAGCGTCTCGGACTTAGCCCCATTATCACCCAACGGAAGCGCAAGACCGAATCCGGCCCCGCCGGAGCTGTGAGCGCCGAGATCCGACGTCAACGCCTTCGATCCGGAATCGACGATGTAGAATTGATCGTTCGCACTTACGATCGTCGTAACGACACCCAGTGCTATATCGTCCACCGATGCCACTCCGAGGCGGACGGCCGTCAGATCGAAGAAGACATAGTTTCCAGGACGAATCTCATCGATACCGACGAAACTTTCGGATGTGAAAACGGTCGGTGTCGAGCCCACCGAGATTGTAGCGTCGGGATATCCGAGTTTGGCCAGCCGATCTTTGGCAAAGGCCATCTGGCGCTGTTCGGAACGGGAAACCTCCAGCAATTGCTCCCGATCCTTGGCGGCATAGGCATGGCCTGCATGGGACAGAAGGCCCGCGAAGGTGAGGAACGCATGTTCCCGCAGGCTGAGGGCAAGCCGCTCCAGCGCGGGAGAATCCGCCGCAACTCCGCAGCGATGCAATCCCACATCGATCTTGAACTGCACCGGGATAATCCGGTTGAATCTCTCTCCCGCCCTCGCCAGTGCGGCAATACCTTCCATGCTGTCGGCGATGAAGGTTACGGAGGCTCCGGCCCGATCCGCAGCCTGAAGCAGGGACATCACCCGCTCTGGATCGACCACGGGATAGGCAAGCAGGATGTCCTTGAAACCGGCGCGAACGAAGACCTCCGCCTCGCTGGGCTTGGATGCCGTCAGGCCTGCAGCGCCATGCGCCTGTTGTAAGCGCGCCAGCTCGACGGATTTGTGGGTTTTGACATGGGGCCGCAACCGAATCCCCGCCCCCTCTGCAATGGCCGCAGCTCTCCGAAGGTTTTCGAGAAGGCGCCCCTTGTGGATGAGAACGAAGGGCGTCTTGAGGTCGGGCAAATCCACCCAGTCCATGCGGTTCATCACTCTGCAAGATCCTCTTCTCGAACAGCGATTCACCATAAAGGCAGGGCCGCATCCGGCAAGCCGCCCCTGACGCGCCAGGATGGCTGGAAATGAGATGCCGGGAACTCAAGCCACCGTGCAGCTTAAATCCTTCTGCTACGGAGAATGAAACGATTGTGCCACCACGTCCGAAACCAATCCTGGTAAGAATTTGTGGAAATCTATCCACATATTGACACCCCAGTCACGATACATACCATATCTAGAGAAGGTTCTTCCTGAGTCGCGTGCGACTTGGAAGCTAAGAGGGAACTCGGTGCGATGCCGAGGCTGCCCCCGCAACTGTAAGCGGCGAGCCGCTGTCGAACATGTCACTGGCGCTTTTAGCGCTGGGAAGACCGGCAGCAGCACCGACCCGTGAGCCAGGAGACCTGCCTTCGCTGTTTCGATCGTCACGGGCGGGGTGCCCCGTTGGATCGCTATCCGGATTGCGAGCGCTCCAACGGGCTCGATATCCCGGCCTGCGTTCCCTCGGCCCATGCCCCCTTACACCGAAGGGGTTGCCGAATGTCTCTCTCCATTCAAGAAGCTCGACCGAACCAATCCATATCCATGCCGGAGCCCACCGCTCCTGCGGTGCCAGCCTATCGGATCATCCGCCGCAACGGCACGGTGACGCCCTTCGATCAGGGCAAGATCGCCATGGCGTTGACAAAAGCGTTTCTCGCCGTCGAAGGATCCTCTGCCGCCGCCTCGCGCCGCATCCATGAAACGGTCGCGAACCTGACCGACCAGATCGTCCAGGCGCTCATGCGACGGGCCGATACGGGCCGGACATTCCATATCGAAGACGTTCAGGACCAAGTAGAGCTCGCCCTCATGCGGGCCGAGCACCAGAAGGTCGCCCGTGCCTATGTGCTCTATCGCGAGGAACGCGCGCGCGAGCGGCGACTGGAGAAAGTCAATGCCCCCTCTCCCGTCTCTGCCCTGAATGTCAGGCAAGCCGATGGCGCGCTCGTTCCCCTCGACAGGGAGGCTCTCAGACGCGGCATCGAAGCAGCATGCGAAGGCCTTTCCGATGTGGATGCGGAACCCATCGTGCAGGAGGCCTGCCGCAACCTCTATGACGGGATCGATATTGAAGAGTTCGCGCTAGCGCAGATCATGGCGGCGCGCACTCTCATCGAGAAGGAGCCGAACTATTCCTTCGTCAGTGCCCGCCTGCTGCTCGGCAAGCTGAAGCGGGAAGCCCATGCCTTCACAGGGCTTGCCCATGAAACGCCATCCTATGCAGAGTATTTTCCGGCTTTCATCAAAAGCGGCATCACCGTAGAACTGCTCGATCCGGAACTCGCCCGCTTCGATCTGAACCGGCTCGCGCAGGCGCTGCGCCCCGAGCGGGACAACCTGTTCCAGTTTCTCGGATTGCAGACGCTCTACGATCGTTATTTCCTTCACCATGACGGTGCACGCTTCGAGCTGCCGCAGGCTTTCTTCATGCGCGTGGCGATGGGTCTCGCGATCCGCGAAGTCGACCGGGAAGCACGGGCGATAGAGTTCTATGAACTGCTTTCATCCTTCGACTTCATGTGTTCTACACCGACCCTGTTCAATGCCGGTACGCCGCGCCCGCAATTGTCCTCCTGCTTCCTCACCTCGGTGCCGGATGACCTCGACGCGATCTTCAAGTCAATCAAGGACAACGCGTTGTTGTCGAAATACGCAGGCGGCTTAGGCAATTCCTGGACCCGCGTCCGCGGCCTTGGTGCGCATATCAAGGGGACGAACGGAAAATCCCAAGGCGTGGTGCCGTTCCTGAAGGTGGCGAACGACACGGCCATTGCCGTCAACCAAGGTGGCAAGAGAAAGGGTGCAGTCTGCGCCTATCTCGAGACCTGGCACATCGACATCGAGGAATTCCTCGACCTGCGCAAGAATACCGGCGATGACCGCCGCCGCACGCATGACATGAACACGGCGAACTGGGTGCCGGATCTCTTCATGCAGCGCGTGGCGGACGATGCCGATTGGACCCTGTTCTCCCCCGACGAAGTGCCCCAGCTCCACGATCTCTATGGGTCTGTCTTCGCTCAGGCCTACCGAGCTGCCGAGGAGCGTGCGGCGCGCGGCGAGATCAAGGTGTGGAAGCGTGTCCGCGCAGTGGAGCTGTGGCGGCGCATGCTCACCATGCTGTTCGAAACCGGGCATCCCTGGATCACGTTCAAGGACCCCTGCAATATCCGCTCGCCGCAGGGCCATGTGGGCGTCGTGCATTCCTCCAATCTCTGCACCGAGATCACGCTGAACACGTCTGACGACGAGGTTGCAGTGTGCAACCTCGGCTCCATCAATCTCGCCAACCACGTGACCCGGCATGGTCTCGATCACGCACGTCTGGCACGCACGGTGAAGACCGCCGTGCGGATGCTCGACAATGTGGTGGACGTGAATTTCTATACGATTCCCGAGGCGCGACGCTCGAACCTCAGGCACCGTCCCGTAGGCCTGGGCCTCATGGGGTACCAGGACGCGCTCCACACCTTGCGCCTGCCCGTCGCATCCGAAGGCGCCGTCGCCTTTGCCGACGAGAGCATGGAAGCCATCAGCTTCCACACCATTTCAGCCTCGTGCGATCTTGCCGCCGAGCGCGGCCGCTATGCCACTTTCGACGGCTCCCTGTGGTCGCGTGGCATCCTGCCTTTCGATTCCATCGAACTGCTGGCCGAAGCGCGTGGCAAGCTGGACCTCGACCGTTCTTCCACTCTCGACTGGTCAGCCTTGCGCGAGCGGGTCAAGCAGATCGGCATGCGCAACTCCAATGTCCTGGCCATCGCACCGACGGCGACGATCTCCAATATCTGCGGCGTTTCGCAATCCATCGAGCCGAGTTTCCGCAACCTCTATGTGAAAGCCAATATGTCGGGCGACTTCACGGTCGTGATCCCGGCCCTCGTTCACGATCTGAAGGAGCGCGGCCTGTGGGACGAGGTGATGATCTCGGACCTGAAATACTTCGATGGCAGCCTGAGCCAGATCGACCGAATTCCGGACGATCTCAAGGCGCTCTACGCCACAGCCTTCGAGATCGATTCCTCCTGGCTGATCGAGGCTGCGGCCCGGCGGCAGAAATGGATCGATCAGGCGCAGTCCTTGAACCTCTACATCACCAGTCCGAACGGCAAGAAGCTCGATGCGATGTACAGGCTTGCCTGGCAGCGGGGGCTGAAGACCACCTATTACCTGCGCGCGACCTCCGCGACCCATGTGGAAAAATCGACACTCAAGGGGACAGACGGCAAACTGAATGCCGTTCAGGTCGCGCCGATCATGGTCCCGGCCAGCATCGTGCCGGACGGCAAGTCCTGCTCCATCGACGATCCGACCTGTGAGGCCTGCCAGTAGGCAGCCGCCTGTCGGGCGATGCTCTCCTCTTCCCTGACGCCTGCCGATCCGTCACAGGTTCGGCACGACCTATCTATTTTCCAGGAATATTCCATGCTCGATTGGGCTGAATCGAAATCAACTAGCAACCTCCCCTCCAGCGTATCGGACGCCACAGGTCTCGGAGAGATCGACCGCAAGGGCAGGCGCGTCAGCGTCGACGACAAGGCGATGATCAATTGCCGCGCCGACGTGAACCAGCTTCTGCCTCTCAAGTACAAATGGGCCTGGGAGAAGTATCTCTCCGCCTGCAACAATCACTGGATGCCGACGGAGGTCTCCATGCAGGCGGATATCGCGCTCTGGAAATCCCGCGGCGGTCTCACCGAGGACGAGCGGCGCGCCATCAAGCGCAATCTCGGCTTCTTCGCCGCCTCGGAATCGCTCGTCGCCAACAATATCGTTTTGGCGATCTACCGGCATCTTACCAATCCCGAATGCCGGCAATATCTCTTGCGGCAGGCCTTCGAGGAGGCCGTGCACACGCACACCTTCCAGTACATCGTCGAAAGCCTCGGCCTCGACGAGGGCGAATTGTTCAACATGTATCGCGAGGTGCCCTCGATCACCGACAAGGCCGCCTGGGCGCTCAAGCATACGCGGCATCTCGACGATGCGTCCTTCAGCACGGGCACCCCTGAAAAGGATCAGGCCTTCCTGCGCGATCTCGTCGCCTTCTACGTGATCTTCGAGGGCATGTGGTTCTATACCGGCTTCGCCCAGATCCTGGCGCTGGGGCGGCGAAACAAGATGGTGGGCATTGCCGAGCAGTACCAGTACATCCTGCGCGACGAGAGCATCCATCTCAATTTCGGCATCGACGTCATCAATCAGATCAAAGCCGAGAACCCGCATCTATGGACGGCAGCGTTTCAGGACGATATCCGGCGGATGCTGCGGGAAGCGGCGGAGCTGGAGGCAGCCTACGGCCGGGATACCATGCCGCGAGGCTTCCTCGGGTTGAACGCGGCGCTTTGTGAGCAGTATATGAACTTCATCGCCAACCGCCGTTGCGCCCAACTGGGCCTCGCGCCAGTCTTCGCTGAGACGGAAAACCCCTTTCCCTGGATGTCGGAGGCGATGGATCTCAAGAAGGAAAAGAACTTCTTCGAGACCCGCGTGATCGACTATCAAAACGGCGGCGCCTTGGCGTGGGACTGAGAGATCTCAGCCATCGGGGATGCTCTTTGGCAACGCCAGAGGCCTCCTCGATGGCAGTGACAGTTGAAAGCCTATTGCAACGGAACCGTTTTGACCGTAACCGGCACGCGCACGAGATCCCGGTCCCAGGTCACTTTGCAGTCCTTGAGCTGATACCGGGTCAGATAGAGAAAACCGCTGGCGCCGAAATCCTCGAACGAAAGGGTCTGCGCATTGGGGTCGATGAGAGCCGGATAAAAATAGGCATTCGGCTCCTCGCAAGATTTATCCCAGAGTAACTGCGCACCCATCACGAGAGAGGGCTCTGTCCAGGTGAGGAGATCCGATGATGTCGAGGTAAATATCCCCTCGACCCAATGTCCGTCAGCGCCTCGGCGCTTGTCTCCGAAGACCGTAATCAAGGTGCCGCTTTCGCGCTGCTTGACGATCCCGCCAATCATTCGGCCGATGACGTTCGGTGCAACAGGCGCGCAGACATGGGCTCGTGCATCCATTCCCTGCTCTCGAAACGGATCCACGAAATTGACCGAGAAGTCTGCTCCATTCCAGGCACGCCATGAGAACGGATCATCGAGGTCCTTCGTTCGGATGAGGCAGTTTCCCCGGCGCTGATCCCTATAGCCATCGGCGAAAATGAAAGCGTAAAACCAGCCATCGTGCTCGATGATGTTCGACGGGTTTGCATAGCCGACACGAGCTTTGCGATCGGTTGGAAAGCTATAGGGCAGAGTTGCCACAACAGGCGGCCTCCCCTTGCCTGCCGGCTGGAAACTGTGCCCGCCATCGCGCGAAATGAGAGCTGTCACGGTATTGAGCAAACAGGAGCTATACCGGCCGGCCGGACATTGCCCGGGTGTGCGCTCGCCCCGCAGCTCTGTGTGGGCGAGTGCATGAACCGTCCTCCCGTCCCGGGTATAGATGCCGCCGATCCAACTCAGATCGTCGAAATCGGCCAGTCGGGCCGACCGCTTTCCTTCATAGAGCACCTGGCAGCGCGGTCGCACGTTATCTAGGCTGGATCCGACAAGAGCCCGATTGTCATTGTGACTGGCAATCAGGTTCACTTCACCATTCGCATTACGAAAGGCCCGTGCCGACGCGTCCGGTACGTGGCTTTTTACGCAGGCATCGCGAGACCAGTCGAACACTGTCTCGACAGGTCCGGCTGGAACCACGGTGAGGTGTCGGTGCTCGGCCCCTTCGGCACGAGCACCGGACCACAAGCTGCTCGCCGCCAGGAGGGAAACGGCGAGAAGCTTCAACGATCCTTTCATCGGGCCGGCCACTAAGCCACTTTCTGGGCCGGTTCCTGAATCTTCTGCATGACGTCGACCATTTTCGTGTCGACACCGTTCTCGACAAGAAATTGCTGCATCTCACGATAGGTGTGGTGGTATGCGCGGTTGAACTTGTCGAACAGGGACTGATCCCAGTACTCTTCGATATTGAAGTCCTTACCGGAAAAGACATCGAAGCTCGGAATCTGAAACGTCTCGGCGAACTCCACCGTTCGGCTGTCATAGGTAAAGTAAATCGACGGAGTTCCGTTCGAGAGAGCCATCAGGTTGCCGTGCAGGCGATATCCCAGCACCAGATCCTTCTGCTGCACCAAATCCTCATAATCGGCCACGACGTCGGAGTAGAAAAGCCGCTCGCGGTGCAGCTTTTCCATCGTCTCGTCCATATACCATTCGGAAACCCACTTGTTGGCGCGCAATGCTGCAAAAGCTTCTTCCTTCTGCTCCTGCGTCCCGAAAACGATCTTCTTCTCCTCCACCTCACCTTGCGCCATGAGAACCACGTCGAAGCGCTGCGCCAGGGATTTGACGAGGTCGCGATGGAAGGTCAGGTAGCGCTTGATATCCTGCGCATAGGCCGGCGACACCTCGCGGCGCATGGTGATGCCCGCGTAGCGCACCTTGTCGAGGGCGGGCAGCTGAATCGTCATGTTGGGATTATTGCGACGGAAGGCCGTGGGGCAGCCGACGATCCGCACGTTGCGTATGCCGATATCCCACAGAACCTGAGCCGAGTAGGTGCCGCGCACGCCGATCGATGTCGTCGAATCCGCCATCATGCGAAGGACCGTCTTGGTCTCCTCGGAAAGCTCGATCTTGCCTTTGACGGGTGCCTGAGCGCCGATACCATAGGCAATGACCGGAATCTTGAGCCGCTTCAGGACATCGATCGTCTGGCTCCAACGCATGTCCTTGTGGACATAGTTCGAGCCGCGCAGGAACACATAATCGTATTCGTCGTTAAGCCGGTCGATATCGTCGAGATTCGGGTTGGCGATAGGGAGGACGCCAAGCTTGTCGAAGTTCAACAGCTTCAAGGACGAGTCGAAGACGAAGGCGTCGCCGATGTTGTGATAGTGATTGATATGGTTCTGGATATCCTTGTAACGATACCAGCGGACGTTGTCGTGATCGTAAACCTCGCCGGAAGGTATCATAACGAGAACGCGTGCCATTTTTCGTCTCCTTTTCAATCAAATGCCGAGTTTATGAGAAAATTTTCATGCCGATCGCGCAGACCGTGATACGGGTGCCGAGTCACGGTTGGCGGCGATGCTGTAATAGAGTTCGAGATGCTGCTTTGCGCACTCTTGGGAGTTGATTGGCTGCTTGATCCCGGCTCGCAGGCGGTCCCATAACGTCGCGTCGGTCAGGGTCTCGACTATGCGGTCGATGAGATCTTCGGGCGAGCCGACACGGAAGTGAAGACCATCGACGCCGTCCGTAATCTTCTCCGCCATGCCGCCGATATTGCTGCAGATCATCGGCCGCCCATGGAAGAACGATTCCTGAATGACGATGGGTGAATTCTCCCACCAGATCGAGGGAATGATCGTCCAGTCGATCGACCGCATCAGACGCGGCATTTCGCTGTTCTGATAGGCGCCGTAGAATCTGGCGCGCGTCCCGGCTCGCTCGACGAGATTCTCGATCTTCTCCTGATACGCCTTGGGCTGGCGATCGAGATTGCCCCCGAAAATCATGAGCTGTGCATCGTCGCCCCAGATCGTCTCCGGAATGCGTGCAATCGCATCGAGCAGAACGTCGACACCCTTGAACGAAGTGATCTGTCCGAAATAGCCGAAACGTGCCCGCCGACCCTCGGGTGGCAGCGGTCGCGGCTCCACGGGAGCGGCGATGTCGAGGCCATTCTCGATGACGGTGAACTTGGACCGATCAAGCCCCCAATCGACATAGCGGTCGACCAGGAACTGGCTCGGCGAGACGAAATGGTCAGCCACCTGCAGAAGGCCGCGCACGAAATGCTCGCGAAGCAGGAAGCGCGCAGGCGATATGTCAGGGAAGCAGGCGTTGCAATCCGCCGGAGAGGATTGACGGCAAAGGCTGGTATTCTTCGTTTTCACCATCTGCCCATGGTGATGGCAGATCGCGAGGAACTCGTGGAGCGTCACGACGATGACTGCATTCGGCAAAGCGCGCCGAACAGCATGAAGGCATTCGAGTCCCAGCCCGATGAAATGGTGGAAATGGATGACGTCCGGCTTGAGATCCAACACGACGCGAAGGAAATCGCGCTCGATCTCCTCCGTGTTGTGATTGGACAGGAAGAAATGATCGTAATCGTCTGCGTGATAAAGGAACTCTCCTTCCTTCTGACGCAAGCTGAGAAGTGCAGTCCCTCCATGCCGCACAACGGGACGGCCCACGCGAGCGATGAAGCGCGAGCTTGCGCCATCCGTCTGGTTCAAACCTTTGTGAAGATTATAGGAGGCAATCTCCGCCCCTCCGAGCGAGAAGCTCGGATGGCCGTGGGAGACGACGAGAATGCGCAATGGATGATAAGTCATTCTACCCCCCGCATATTGGCGACCAAGAGAGACCAGCGCCGGTCGAAGCTCCAGCGGTCGACATGCTGTGTCAGGCGCTGCCATGGCAGATTGGCTTCATCGGGTCCTATATCCGCAGCGATCATTTCCACCTCCGGAAGCCATAAGGATGGCGTGCCCGCAAGCTTCAGCTTAAGGCAGAGATCGCGCCCTTTTTCCTTGACGCTCAGATAGGTCTGGCTGAAGCCGCCGATATCCTGAAACGCGGATCGCGACACGATGAAACAGGCAGTGGAACCGGCCATCACTTCAGTCGGCTCGGCATCTCGTATCGCGTCGCATGGATATCCGAGATACCGGTCGACCAACTTTCGCTCATGCTGATCGAGCAAAGTACCCGCGAAGCAGATCGAGTTGTCCTCGAAGACGACCGTCGGGCTCACAAGCACTTTACCTCCGCGGGTCCGATAGGCACGCTCCATCAATGGCAGCCACCCCTGTCGGCGCGGCAGCACGCCTGCGGAAAGGAAGATCAACGTTTCCAGTTTCGTGACATGCACGGCGGCTTCCAAAGCATCGCAGGTATCCTGGACACCATCCGCGGCTACGAGACGGATACCTAGGCTATAGAAGCTGGCCAGTCGCTGTACCTCCACGGCAATTCTGCCGAAAAGCTCTGCCGGAACCGAAACGATGATAGGCACGTCGCGAGTATCGGGATCAAGCGCGAGAAGGCACAAAGCGACCAATATGTCTTCGGTCTCGAAACCTCCGCCGACAATGAGGCCCGTGCGGGAGGCGCTCTCGTCGTAGCCGAAATCCCTGAACTCAATGGCACGCGGCTTCTGATGGTCGAACGACTGGATCATCGGACCGATATGCGTCTCGATTGCCATGGTTGTCGCCGCCGAGCGAGGATCGAGGACGGACATGACCCGATCGAGTGCCCGCCGCGACGACCACCGTATCGGTTTGAGAGGATAGAAGGCCGCAGTCTCGCCCCCCACCGACAGCTCGAAATACACCGGCTCCTGGCTTGCGGAAGAGAGCCCTGGAACGAAGGCGAGAAAGCCATGGTCGTGCCGCTGCGGATCCAGCCTTTGAGCAAAGGCGCCATCCTGCTGGAAGGCCGTCGTCACATCCGGCCGGGCTAGTCTGGTCCATGTCCCGTCAATTGCAGCAGATTGCTTGCCCACATGCAGGATGACGGACTCAACCAGGCGCTCGGGATCAAGCATCCAGCCGCTGACGAGCAGGCCTCCTTTCGGCAATTCGAGCACCATATCCATGCCGATCCGAACGGGCTCCTTGAGACCGGAGACCGTATCCCGTCCATCGAAGCGCTCTCCCGCTCGCCGCAGCGTCGTCAGCGTTTCGGAATTGGCGGCGGCGCGTGGAAGCACATCCCGGATATGAGCGGGCACGTCGGTCGATGCGAGATGGACGCGGCGATCGTAGATGTCGAGCGTTCGCCATCCATGATGCCCCCGGAAGAACAGGCGCTGCAAACGCTGGAGATCGACCGTCGTATCGCCCGTATCCAGGATCCCGACAAAGCCGTACCCACGCTCCCCGAGATCGTCACGCTGGACCTTCGCACTTTTGAACTCGCCCGTGACGAGCCCGTCATGCGAGACGATGAGGCGCGATTGATCGACCGGCAGCTCGCTGGACCAGCCCTGAAGGAGGATCTCACCCGTATCGACCGTGCCCATGACCTCGACGAAGCCATCGTTACGTGCGGTCGCCGTCAGTAGGGACAGCGCAGCTCCGATGCGTTTGGGGTCGTTTCTTCCGGTCAGCAAGGCCTGAGTCACGCCATCGGCAACTTGCGGAAACTCGGATCCAGCATCTCCGGAAACGATGTTCATGAAAGTCGACAACGGCAAAGCCCGGCGGATGAGCGTATAGCGTGCCTGTTGCCCCTTGCGGCGCATGACGATGGAGCGGATGCGAACACGCCCGGCGACCTGGACGGGAACGACCGCGACGAAACCGATGCTCGCCTCCGGCGGCACATCTCTCCGGATCCAGGTCAGGACGCTAGCCGTCATGGACATAGACGGGTCGCCATTGAGCAGAACAGGCACGACACTCGGCATGGTGTCCGTGACACCACTGATGAGTACGAGATCGTCACCGACAGGCGCGGCAACAACCGTTTCCCCATCGGTTGGGAGGGAAAGCTGGTCCCCCAGCAGGGCAGTTCCCGTCAGAATTTCACCTCGAGCAGGCTGGGGCGGATCGCTTTGCATCGGGTGACGTGCAGCTATCGTCATTGACATCTCTATCGCAGGGCGAAGACGAGGGTGGAGACCGCGCTGATGGCTGATATGCCGGTCAGCAAGATGAGAATCGCAACGGCGCGGCGCATTGGTCGATCGGCAACATTGGTCAGATCCTTGATGCGGTCGTCGAAACCCGCAATCATCTTGTCGAAGCGCATGAGAAAGACTTCCACGTCAGCGATACGCTGAGCGAACTCGCCCTGATTGGAGCGAACGACATCAAGGGCGGCGCCGATGCCATCCTCTTTCGAGGACATCTGCTCGACCTGCTCCGCAGTTCCGCGCATTGCTTCCGCCGCCTCGCGCAGCAAGATCTGGGAGCGACGCTGGGCAGCGATGAGCACCTCGAGTTGAGCCAGGACTCGGTTGAGCGGAGCACTGATGACCGCTTCGGCGGCCCGCTCGTCCTGGCTCGGCGCGGGAAGGACAATCTCCTCCCCAGTCGTGCGCGAGAACGCCACGACCTCGATACCATCCGGTTCGCCTCCGACCGTTTCAGGTAGCTCGACTTCGAAGGCATAGGCGCCATCGCCGATGCCGTTGCGCCTGAGATCGATGCGCGGACGATCCGCCGTGGTGGAAGCCACCATGCGCCCCCGAAAGAGCACGCGAACAAGAAGCCGCTCGTCGGGGCGTCCGCGATCCCAAACCCAACCATAGAGCCGGCGACTCTCGACAGCATCCAACCGTCCCTGGATCTGGCCGCGGGCCGCTTTATTGGCAGGTGCAAGCGGCGTCTTGGCTTCTGCAATGCTCATACTGCAATCCCTCCCTTCGTCAGGCGGCCTGTGCCGTTATGCCGATGCTGCGATAAAGGCCGAGATGTCGGTCGGCGACCTCTGCGATACTGGGAGTCGAGGTGATCCCCTCTACGAGGGTTTCCCAGAGTCCGGGAGTTTCCATGGCATGCTTCATTGTGCGCGCCAGCGCCGCCGGATCGTCGGGGCGAACGTGAATTCCATTCACGCCATCCTGTACGGCCTCGGCCATGCCGCCGATACCGCTCACGATTACGGGCCGCCTGTGATGGAAAGCTTCCTGGATGACGAGCGGCGCATTCTCCCACCAGATTGAGGGAACGACGACCCAGTCCACGGCCGCCATCAGCTCCGGCAATTCGTCGCGTCGATAAGGACCGAGACGCACTACATGCGTCTCCGTTTCATGAGCCAGCCTATCGATTTCCTCGACGAAACTCTCAGCCTGGAAGGGAGCTCCTCCATGGAGGCGCAGCTCGAACCCATCCGCTCGTTCCGAAATCAGATGCCGACATGCCCTCAAAAGAACCGACGCTCCTTTCCAAGGGTTGAGATTGCCGAAATAGCCGAAGATCGGACGCCGTCCATCGTGCGAGAGGCGATGGGCGGCCGGCGGCACGGTGGGGCGGCCATTGGCGACGACATCGATCTTTGCCGCATGCAAGCCCCATGCGATGAAACGCTCTCTGATGAAGTTGCTTGGCGCAATGAAGCGATCCACTTGCGCGAACAAGGTCTTGAGATAACGCTCGCGCAACAGGAAACGGTCCGCCGAAATGTCGGGGAAACAGGCATTGCACCGGTTGGGCGACGCCTGACTGCACCGCTCCTGCCCCCGCTTGCGCATCATGAGGCCGTCATGAGCGCATATCGCATAATAATCGTGCAGGGTCATGACGATGCGGGCATCGGGCACGACGCGGCGTACGATGGCGATGAACTCTACCCCGAGGAGCAGGACGTGATGGATATGAACAACGTCCGGCTGGAACTCTTTCAACAGGCTCTCAAGATGGGGAACGACTCCGTAGGTGTCGATCTGACTGAGATAAAAATGGTCGAAATGACCACTCCAGAGAACAACCTCATCAGGAGCGTCGGTCACGGCCTGAAAGCTCGTTCCCGGACGTGGCTCGCGATGGATGCGGTTCGTCGCCGCGAGGAAGAGCGCCTCGATCCCCGGACGCGAGCGGAACTCGCGAAAAAGATCGTGGGAGAAGATCTCCGTCCCACCCGGGTGCAGATCGGGATGATTATGAGCGACAACGAGGACGCGCATGATCAAGCGGCCTCCTCGGGTTTTGTCGCAACGATAACGTCTTGATAATGCGTGCTGTCGGTTCCGCGCCAATGGCCCAGATCCACCCGCTGAATGCGTAGTCCCGCCATGCGGATCGCCTGCTCGATCAGGTTCTGATCGAAGCCTATCGCCGCAAGAGGCGCCGCCGGATCGCCATACCAGGTTCCTGCCTCCGTTCCTGCCGTGAATTTCGGCCGGGCTCCAACACTTTCGTGATCTCCATCCAAGATCAGAAATGCCGTCATGAAAAGGCGCCCTCCAGGAGCAAGGAGCCGCATGGCTTCGCGCGCATAGGCAGCGATTTCGTGGATAGGGAGATGCGTCGCAACCGACACCATCACGATGAAGTCGAAGCTCGCGTCCGAGAAAGGCAGAACAACCTCGTGACCGGAAAGCGAGCCGCCCGGATTATAGAGTTCATGTGCCAGATCGATCTGGCAGAACCGGAAGCGCGGATAGACAGGCGTGATGTTCCGCGTACACCACGCGATCCCCTCGCCCACCGGGTCGACGCCCTCGTAAGATCCGCTAGCTCCGTCGAGATATTGAGTCAGTGGGATCGCCATGCGGCCGATACCGCACCCGATATCGAGCACCCGGTCAGAGGGTTTGAGCCTGCCGATACGGACGAAGTGCCCTAGAAATTCGGCGCCTATCGCCTTGTAATCCCCATCACCGACGAAGACGTTCTCAGGAGCGGGAGCCGGCAGGAAACGGTTATGCTCGATCGCTTCCATCATCCATGAAAGCTTGCTCTCCTCGGCAGGCGAGAGCAGCGCTTCATATGCAGCGACCTTGTTGCCAACTTGAGCATTCATGCGGCTTTACTCCTTGGTCTTCCGAGACGGGTGTAGGTATTCATGACGCTCGTGATCATGTCCCCCCAGCGGGACGCGTGCAGCGCGCAGTTGTACTGCCAAGCGATTCCTTTCATGTATTCGGAGTTGAGCGACATCGATTTACGCTCGAGGTGATAGAGCTCGACATCGGGCACATATAAGATCTTCCGCCCCGCGGCCGTGATTTTCAGGCACAGATCGCTGTCTTCGTAATCGCCAATGACATAATCGTCCGAGAAACCGCCGACTTTCTCAAAGAGAGCGCGCAGCATCACCAGACAGGCTCCGGTAACAGCCGGCACGAGGCGCTCCTCGGTAGCGGGAGCGTAATGCCGCGGCATGCCTTTGAAGTAATGCTGGTTGAGCCATCGCCCGCGATGATCGCGCTCGAAATACATGCCCGCATGTTGGAGCGATCCGTCCTCGAAGAGAAGCTTCGGACCGACCGCGCCGATGCGCCTGCGGGCATCCAGCCGAACCGCAAGATTCTCCAACCATCCCGGTGTCGTGGGAATGACATCGGAATTGACCAGGGCCAGGATTTCACCGCGCGCGGCTGCCGCTCCGGCATTGCAGGCGCGTGCATAGCCGCTGTTGCTATCCATGATCGCGAGCACGATCGGCAAGCCGTAGACGAGATGCAGACCGCTCAAGAGATGGTCTACTTCGGTCGCCTGATCGGGCGAATCCAGAACATAGATAAGTTCAGCATGTTTCCGGAACCACGGATCCGTTGCGAATGCGGCAACCTGAAAGCGGAGAAAATCGAGAACCCTGTAGAGAGGAATGACGACCGACACTCTCGGGCGCGCAAGCGGCTCTCCGATCGTCCGTATGCGAGACTCGCCGCTATGCGTCCGCGTTCTCGCGTGCAGATCGGCGATGACCGGAGCGAGGACCTCGGAAAGCAGCTTTTCATCCACATGCTGGGGCGGGACCGCCCGCAATGCCAGGGCCCTGGCCTCAGCAGGGTCAGCCGGCTGAAGCCCCGGCACAAGAGGATGATAGGCCCCCGACTTCAGCAGCAGGCGGAAGCGCGGCTGGAGAATAGGAGTGGCGCCGCCGACAGAGGGTGCAAGAGCGGCAAATCCCACACCGCCCAAACGTCCACCGACACCTGGTCCCTCAACAACGATAGGATAACGATGCAGTACGTCCGTCAGGTCGTGGACCGTGCCTTCGGCATCGACGGCGGCAATTCCGGCGACGAGACCCATCGGATCGCGAAACCAACCGGCCAGAAGCGTTCCCGATGGCGTCGAGATCGCGCAAGTGATTTCCGCCGAAAGGCTTGACGGGCCGGCGCCGACCCGCTGGGGCTCCAATGGAGCGCTCAGCTGTGCCTCCAGCGCCGTAGCCTCGCCGAATGGGGCGTGGCTGGAAAGATCGATCAGCAGATGCTCACGCAAACCGGGTGCGCGCTTTGCCTGCTCGCGGAGCCATCGCGTCAGAGGAAGCGGTTGCTTCTCGAGCTTGGCGATCTTTCGAAGCTGGAGTCCTTTGGGTCCGGAGAAAACTACATAGGCTTCGCGTCCCGCAAGCTCCTTGCTTGCAGTCAGGAGGTGCACGGTCTCCCGACCGCCTCTCAGGGAACCGCGGTGCGGGCGGCCATCGAGACGGCTGATCCCGTGCCGACCGATACAATAGATCGCATCGATCTTACCGAAGCGAGCGTCCAGCGTAGACTGCAGAAGAGCGATGTCTCCCACAGCGCGCGCGACGATCACAGCAGCTTGAGATGGGGAAGCCAGTTGCTGCAGCAGACCGCTCAGGCACCTTATGAACATACCATTACGCTGGAGACGAAAGAGACCGCTCCATACATTCAGCAATGTCGAGACAAGCGTCGCTTGTGCCTGCGCATCGAGCCCTTGAAGCAGATTGGCGGGATTCAGTGGTAGAATAGTCGTGTCAGGCTGGAGGCAAATATTGGCCTTCGATCCGGGCGAACCTGCCGATAGGGTGAGATGCAGAGGTTCACCCTCGGGGCGACGCAAGGCCCATAACAGGCGTGTGCAGCCATCCGTGCGGGTCAGGCGCAGGGAAGCTGTCGGTGCCACCGAGCGCCCCTCTGCGGCCGACAGAGGAACGGCGACATGAACGGCCTGCGGAACATCCCACGTCAGCAGGATCACGCCACGTCCCAGGAGGGCCACCTGTGGCTGATCCTCCAGGGTCTGCGATGGTGTCGTTGCGATTGGATCTAGCAGCGCCATACGTTCCACGAGCCTTTGAAGGAGGTGGCACCGCAGCTTATTGCTGCGGTGCCTGATCGCATTAATGGATGGTGAAGTAGTCACCTGGGTTGTGCTGAATGTCGTCGGCATTGACATTGACGAGCGTGATCGTGTCCCCGTTGCCGAGATCGACGAGGGTGTTGCTGCCCACTTGATGCAGACGATCAGCAAGATCCTCTGCGGTCGCGATATCAGTGCCGTTGATCCCCTTGGAGATCTGGAGCAGATCCTCGCCGACCTTGAAGTCCATGACGACATCGTTGCCGCCGCCACCGGAGAACACGAAGACATCGCGACCGGAGCCGCCGATCAGGACATCGTCGCCGGCGCCGCCATCGAGAATGTCGTTGCCCGAACCGCCGCGCAGCACGTCGTCTCCAGCGCCACCCTGCAGCAGGTCGTTCCCCGAGCCACCATCAAGAGCGTCATCGCCATCGCCACCCTGGAGGATGTCGTCGCCGGAGCCGCCATCGAGCACATCGTTGCCGGCACCGCCCTGAAGGATATCGTCGCCATTGCCGCCGAAGAGGATATCGTCACCTGCGCCGCCCTGCAGAAGGTCGTTGCCGTTGCCGCCGAAGAGGATATCGTTTCCCGTACCTCCGAACAGCGCATCATCTCCGTTTCCGCCGAACAGAACGTCATCGCCCTCGTCTCCGAAGAGTGCATCGTTTCCGTTTCCGCCGAAGATCAAATCGTTGCCCCCGTGCCCGAAGATCACGTCGGGGGAGTTGGTCCCGTGCAGGACATCGTGGAAGGCACCACCCTCAAGAGTCGCCATGTCTATCTCCTTGATGTTTGGGCCGGAGGGACGCCTGCCCGCCGGATCGCGTCGATCAGAGCGAGCGAACGCACAACGAATAAATTCAGATTTTATAGTCCATTAGATTCGTATTCGCCATTCGCCGCACCGCAACATTGGTGAATATGAGATGCATTGTAAAGAATTATTTGAAACAAAAAGCACATCTCATATCAGTGATATACTTTATATAAATTCAGATATTTAAGTTATTACTATATTTTTATTTTAAAAATGAATTGTTTTGAATTTTGAAACAATTCATTTCCATTGTAGTGGCAGGTATTTTCTATTTGTCGAAAACCAGACGCATTCATGGACACTTGCTGCCGGGCTCGGTTCAAGGGCTGTTCGGATAAAGATCTTCATGCTCGGCGCGCTCGGCCGACAAGCGTCTGCGAGAAGCAATGCTTCTTCATGAGCGCCGACGGTATCCAAGCCATACGCAGCCGCGGCGGCCGCTCATGATGCTTCAAGAGCGGGCCGCTGATAGCGACCAGTTCATTTCAGGCAGCACGAACGTGCGGCTGGATCTCGCGGTTTCTATTCTTCGCGGAAGGCGCGATTGAAGCTTTCCGTGATCGGAGCGAGAAGATAGTCGATGGCACGGCGTGGCTTATTCAGAATCAGCACCTCAGCCGGCATCCCCGGATAGAGTCTGGTCGCCGGATTGGCGGCCAGGCTCTCTGGAAGGATTGAGGCACGCGCGACGAAAAACGCGGAGTCGTTACGTTCGTCGATCTGCTGGTCCGCGGAGAGATAAGTCAGCGTTCCCGAAAGCGGTGACGTACTGCGGTTGTTGTAGGCGGTCAGCCGCACCTGGACCGGCGCCCCGACGCGCACGGAGTCGATATCGCGCAAACCTACTTTCGCTTCGACGATCAAAGGCTCGTTCTCCGGCACGATGTCGAGTATCGGCTGCCCCGGCGCAATGACGCCACCCGGCGTTCTCGTCCGAATGTTGGTGACGACGCCGTTCTGCGGCGAGATGACCTCGACTCGGCGCAACACGTCAGTCGCAGCGTTCATTCGCTCCATCGTGTCCGCCAGTTCAAGCTGCGCGGCCTGAAGATCGACGGCAACCTGTTGCTGGAAATCGTTCTCTATCGAGAGGATCTCCAGTTCGGCGGCAGCCTTGGCCTGTTCGGCCTTCGCTTTGCGGGCGACAAGCTCGGCGGCGCGCCCGGCCAGTTCGCTTTCCCGTGTCTGCATTTCCGTCAGACGCGGTCGCGGGGCATACCCCTTTTCGACCAGGCTTGCGACCGCACTCAGCTCGCGCCCAAGCAATTCGGATTGACGCGTATTCGCCTCAGTCTGAGCCCGGATCGCGCCGAGTTCCGCCTCCTGCTGTTCGACGGTCTTATGCTGGATCTCCACCCTGCGATCGAACATCTGGCGACGGGAGAAGAAAACCTTCCGTTCCGCACCGATCACCTCCGCGGCAATCGGACTGGGAAATGCCGATAACTGATCCGGAAATGCAATGTCCTTGAGATGCGATTGCTCTGCCCGCAGACGGACAAGCCGCGCTTCGAGGCCTATCCGTTTCGCGCGCAACTGCTCAAGATCCGCCTTGGCACGCGTATCGTCCAGACGCACCAGGGGCTGCCCGGCCTGAACCACATCGCCCTCCTGGGCGAGCAGCGTTTTCAGGATGCCGCCTTCCAGATGACTCACTGTTTTGCGTTTGGAATCGACGATGACCGTGGCTGTCGCCACGGCGGCGCTGTCCAGATGTGCGGCGAAAGCCCAACCCACGAACCCGCCGACGCCTGCAATGATCGCCGTCATTCCTGCAATGAAGGGCATACGGAACGATGGCCCGCCCCGTTCTTCGCCCTCGAACCGCTCCACCCAGTTTCTCTGATCGTCTACGGGATCGGCAATAAGCGCCTTTCGGCTTTGAACAAGGATTTCAGTGCTTCCCATAGCGCCCGTCCCCTTAAATCGCCTGCGCTGCATTGTCCGTGACGGCCTTGGCGATCTTCTCGTTGCGTTCGTTTATGTCGATGACCGAAGCACGCGGACCGAACTGGGATATCCGTCCGTCCTGCAAGACCAGAAGCTTGTCGACTACCTGCATGATGGACGGGCGGTGGGCGATCAGGATGACGATCGCTCCATCCGCGCGTGCAGCCTCGATGGCCCGGATGAGAGCTCTTTCCCCCTCCGTATCCAGGTTGGCATTGGGCTCATCCAGCACGATGAGGCGGGGCCTGCCATAGAGCGCTCTCGCAAGGGCGATCCTCTGACGTTGGCCGCCCGAGAGCATGAAGCTACTGTCCCCGAGGCGCGTATCGTAGCCCAAGGGGAAACGCCCGATCATGTTGTGCACATCGGCAAGGCGTGCGGCCTCAAGCACAAGTCGCGGATCCGCATTCTGCATGCGGGCGATGTTCTCGCGGATCGACCCGTCGAGAAGCGATATCGTTTGCGGCAGGTAGCCGACCATGTCACCAAATGAGTCGCGCTCCCACAGGAAGACGTTGTGTCCGTCGAGATAGATTCCCCCCGTCGTCGGCTTAAGCACACCGACCAGAAGGCGCGCGAGAGTCGACTTGCCGGCGGCCGAGGGTCCCACGATACCAAGTACCTCACCCGGCGAGAGCGAAAATGAGATCCCTTTGAGAACCGGCACATCCGACCCCGGAGGAGCGTAGATGAGGCGATCGACCGTCAGATCTCCCGTTGTGCGCGGCGTCGGCCTTGTATCGCGGCTAGGCATTTCGTTTTCGAGGAGATCGCGAACGCGCTTCCAGGCGGCTAAGGCGAAAACCCATTGCCGCCAGCCATCTACCATGGAGTCGAAAGGCAGAAGCAGACGCCCCATGATGATGCTGGAGGCCACCATGGAGCCGGGACTCACCTCCTGCTTGATGACGAGAGTGGCGCCTACCGACAGCACAGCGATCTGCATCATGTAGCGGCATGTGCGCGTCAGGGACGACAAAGCACGTCCGCGTTTCGTCGCCATATCGAGGAGGTCGAGCGCGCGGATTTGGGCACCGCGCCAGCGTCGGGCCAACGCCGGCAGCATGCCCATGGCTTCGATGGCCTCCGCATGGCGCAGGCTGGCGCTGATCTCGCCGATCCCCCCGATTGTGGCCTCGTTTGCCTGTTTGAGAGTCCGCCTCGTGAGGAGATCGGAAATGAGACTCAGCACCACGAGGAGCGTCGCCGAAACAAGCGCCACCAGTCCATAGAGCGGATGCAGGGCAAACAGCACCGCAAGGAAAATCGGGCACCAGATCGCCTCGAGCGGGACACCGATCGCATTGCCTGTAATGAAAGATCGTATGTCATTCAGATCGCGTATCGCTTGGCCGGCACGTGCAGCCCCATGTTGCACGGAGGCTGAAACCGCCGCCTGCAACACTGGTAAATTCAACTTACGAATCAGAATGCTTCCCATGACCTGAAAGGTCAGCGCGCGCACGAAATCGAGAATGCCGAAAAGGACAAGTCCGACACCTGCGATGGCGATCAGCATCGTCAGCGTATCGAAGCTTTGGCTGTTCACGATCCGATCATGCACCTGAAGCATGAAGAGGGGCACAGTGAGCTGCAGCAAATTGATGATCGCGCTCAAAAGGCCCGCATAGACGAGGCCCATGATGAATGCTTTGCGGCCGCGATGGATGAGATCCGCAGCATTTCCGGAGACGGTCGCCTTGCTCATGCGAACCATTCCTGTAGTGCCGTTTTCGACGAAAATGTGACGATAGGCGAGTAATCAACTACTGCAAACATAGGATTATTTCCAATTACTTTACGTCTCGACAAATCACCTCGCCAGCATATACTGCTCACACGGAATGTCACCCTAGAATAGGTCGATCTCTATAAACAATATAAAATGTTACAACTTAAAAGTTTAGGGAAATAGCCTCGGAAATAGTTCGAATTTCGAACCAATCACTCTAGAGCGTGGCAGGAGAAGGCATGGAACATAAATTCAGCAAAGAGATGAAGTATTTTCGGGAAGTGTCATCCAGCGGCCTCTCGCACCTCCCTCCATTAACGCAACCCTCGATGCCCTCATCTCTCAGAACGAATCCGATGCCGTCATCCGAAGATTCATTCACGGTGTCGCATCTCGATCTGGTGCGGGTCGTCGAGCGTGTTCACCGCCGCTATCTCGACTTGTTCCGGCTCGATCTCGGACGGCTTGGCGTCGACGATCTAAGCCCGTCACAAGTCATGATGCTGTTCACCATCGGCGGTGACGAACTGACCGTTCGCGATCTCATCGATCGAGGCTATTATCTGGGATCAAACGCCTCGTATAACCTCAAGAGACTTGTCGAAACGGGTTACGTCGACCGCAGTGCGTCCGAGCGGGACCGGCGTTCCGCACGCATCCGCCTGTCGGAGAAAGGGCGCAAGCTCTGTGAAGCAGTCCGAAAGATGGACGAGTCCTATCATCGTCTGGTCGCGCGCAATGCGGAAGAAAAACGCGAACTCGAAATCGCCTTCAAGACCCTGAAGCGTCTCGAGAATGTCTGGACGAGCGCTCTGCGATATGGAGAAACCCAAATCGTCTAAAGTACGATTTTCGCAAGAACGACCTCCCTCTCCTCATCTCTTCGGTCCCGCTCAATAGACGTGCCTCAGTAGTCTCGCGCTGCTTTGGACAACATCCGTCAAAGGTCCAGAATATGGCCAGGTTTCTCGTTACCGGTGGCGCCGGATATGTCGGCAGCCACACTGTCCTTGCGCTCGTCGAACGCGGCGACGAGGTTGTCGTGCTCGATGATCTCTCGCAGGGACATCGCGCAGCATTGCCTCCAAACGTCGAGCTGATCGTCGAGGATATCGCTGATCGCAGGCGTCTTCAGGAGATCTTCGCGGCTTGGCGGTTCGATGGCATCGTTCACTTTGCAGCGCGCTCCCTCGTGGGGGAAAGCATGCGTGAACCCCTTCTCTATATCGCGGAGAACGTGAGCAACACGCTTCGCGTCGCGGAAGCGGCCATCAAATCCGGATGCAATCGCTTCGTGCTTTCATCGACCGCAGCACTGTTCGGCACTCCCGACCGCATCCCGATCGATGAAGATTCCAAACTCGCCCCCCTGTCACCCTATGGCGAATCGAAGCTCATGGCGGAGCGGGGGCTCGAATGGGCGCAACAGATTCATGGACTCCGCTGGGCAGCCCTTCGCTATTTCAATGCCGCGGGCGCCGATCCGAAAGGTCGGATCGGGGAGGACCACGACCCCGAAACGCATCTGATTCCCCTGACGATCAACGCCGCTCTCGGCTTGGGTCCCGAGCTGACCATTTTCGGAGACACCTACGATACGATCGACGGCACTGCTGTTCGTGATTACGTCCACGTCACCGACCTGGCGGATGCCCATCTTCGCATCCTCGATCGCCTCGAGGCCGGGCTCAGCGGTCGTTATAATGTGGGCAACGGCACCGGTTACTCCGTTCGGCAGGTGATCGAATCCGTCGAGCGCATCTCGGGCCTCAAAGTGCCGTACAAGATCGGACCACGGCGGGCCGGCGATCCGCCGGTTCTGGTCGCATCGAATGCGCGCCTGCGCCAGGATACCGGATGGGCGCCGCAATACCCCCTGCTCGATGATATCGTAAGAACGGCTTGGAATTGGCGTTCCGCCAATCCAACAGGTTTCGAGGGACCGCACGCCGCTTCCGAGGAATTGGTCCGCGTCGCGTGAAAGGTCCGCGATAGGACAGAGGACGTCCTGAGAAGCCGATATCCAATCGGAGGAATTCCCTCCGGTCCGCGACTTCGGCATGCAATGCCGATAAATGAAAACTCAATGAAAATAAGAAGGGGGCCCAAGGCCCCCTTCGACGTTTAACGTTCCATTCAACGCTATGCGACCAGCTTCATCCCCAGCTGACCGATCGTGCCCACGACGCGGGCCCTTACGCGGCGGGCATCGCCCGGAAGATATGCGATCGGAATATCTTCCGCCTCGACCAAACTGATTGTCGCAAGATCGGCTCCGGCCTCCACCGCCCTGCGCGTCGCGATCTCCTGGGCCGCAGCAAGGGCAGCCTCGCGGCTCATTCCCGAGAAGACCTGGTCGACCTCGCCGGAGACTTGAGCCATCGCGGCGCCGAGAGCATTGGCGACACCGGCATGCGGCACATGAATGACCTCGCTCACGCCCGCCAGCATCTCGGGCACGAGGAACGCTCCGCCCCCGACCACGATGATCGGCATGTCGCCGGCCGATGTCTTCATCCGGTCGACACCGTCCTCGATCATGGCATGAATGCCTCTGAGGTGTTTTTCGACCATGGCGCGATTCAGATGCTTGACGCGCTCGCGATCGCCTATTTCCACAATTCCCGCTGCAACGGCGATATCCGTCGTCGTCAAAATATCGCCGCCGAAAACGAGAGCTTTCTCCGTGATGCGATAGCCGACGCTGCGGGGACCGATCTTACCGGTTTCCGGATCGATGATCGTCCCGCCGCCGAGCGCCATGGGGAGGAGATCGGGCATGCGGAAGAGGGTTCTCACGCCGCCGACTTCGACGATGTTGTTCGCCTCCCGCGGGAATCCGTTCACGAGACAACCAATATCGCTGGTCGTTCCGCCAACGTCGATGACCATCCCGTCTTCGCGACCGGACAGGAACGCGGCGCCCCGCATCGAATTGGTCGGACCCGATGCGAAACTATAGACCGGGTTGGTGGCGGCGATCTCGGCCAGCACCACCGTGCCGTCGTTCTGCGTGAGATAGAAGGGTGCCCGGATCCCGACGCTTGCAAGAGCGTTCCGGAAGGCCTCTACCGTCGACGTTCCGAGAGTCTGCAGCGAAGCGTTGAGCAGGGTCACGTTTTCCCGCTCCAGCAAGCCAATGCGTCCGAGCCGGTGCGAGAGCGTAATCCTGGCATTGGGGATGATCGAGGCTACGATCTCGGCCGCTTCCAGCTCGCACTCCGCCGTCAACGGCGAGAACAGGGCCGCAATCCCGATAGCCGTCACACCTGCATCGCGAATCTTCGATGCCGCATCGCGGATCGCCTCGCGGTCGAGCGGGACAAGCGGACGGCCGTCATATTCATGTCCGCCTCTCACCATGAAGTTGAGCGGATCGACGGCGGCGCGCAGGTCCTGCGGCCAGTCGACCAGGGGTGGCAGGGAGGCGGAGGCCGGCATGGCGATCCGGATCGCAGCCACCCGGTCGAGGCGCGCGCGCTCGACCACCGCATTGGTGAAATGCGTCGTGCCGATCATGACGGCGTCAACATCGAGCGGTCCGTCGCCTTGCATCTTGACCAGACGTTCGATGCTCTTCACGACGCCGGACATGACATCCGGTGTCGTTGGGGATTTGACGGCTCCCAGAACTGTCGTGGAGTCGATCAGAACGGCATCCGTATTGGTGCCGCCAACGTCAATGCCGATGCGCTTCATGCTGCGAATACCGATTTGAAGTCGAGGTCGTAACCGAAAGCCCGGGGGCCGACATGATCGATGCCTTTGGGCGTGAGCAGAACTTCGGGTGCAGGCAGAGCGATGACCGTGACCCGCTGTCCGTAGCGGAGCGTTTCCGTTCCGATCGCCTCGCCGGAAACCGTGTCGAGCACGCAGATGAGATCCGGCGTCATGACGATGGGCGCCCCATCGCGGAACCCGACGGCCCATTCGTTCTGGAAGGCGAGTTCGAGCTTGCTGCCGCGATCCGTATCGAGCCCGTCGAGAATGGCCTTGCCGCGAAGAAAGCCGCCGGTCGTCCGACGCTCCACATCCGCGACTTTGCCCTTGAACACGACCTTGCCTCCTTCATGGGCCAGAACGGCGGCAATCGGATCGGCATGGGCGGCGCGGGCATCGAGCACGGCCTGGCCGAGGCGGGTGGCCTTGGTGACCGTGTGAAGCACGCCCCATTCCTTCACTTCCTTTCCGGTGCGCGGAGCCTTGCAAGTCGCAGAGGTAGATCCGACCTCCGTGCAGACATTGCGCGAAATGCGCTCCATCCATTTCCAGGAAGCGGCTCGCGCCACCACGACTTCGTTGTCGCGGCAGTCGACAAGGCTCAGCGGATACATTTGCAGATCACCGATCGCGAAGCTCGTCATCTGGGCTTCCGGATAGGCGCGGCCCATCGCATCGGCATCGACCACGGGAAGGTCGAGAATGGCGCCGGCGAGGAAGGGCGAGATGGCATTGCCGCCACCGATCTCGACGCTCATGATCGCGCGGAATTTCTTCCCCATGTAATCTTCCATCACCTGCACCGCGCGTGCGAGATGAGCAGGGTCGACCAGACGCTCCTGGCCCACCAGGGGTGCGCCCATCTTGGACACGACCGCGACATAGTCGTCATCGTCCAGAGCCAGGGGATCGATCAGCCGGCAAGGTCTCCCCTGGGCGTAAAGCTGTTTCAGATTAAGCTGGGCAAGATAGGGACTGCCGCCGCCGCCGGTCCCTAGAATCCAGGCTCCGATAGCCAAAGGATCAATTTCGTCTGCCCCGAACTCACGGATCATTGCGCTCCCTCCGGTGATGATGGGAACGGTACCGGCCCCGTCTGCCGGCCGAAATAAGGGTGTACACCTAATCCGGGTTCATGCGTCTTCGAGCGCGCTCGTGCGCGTACGCGCTTGTCCCCCGTCTTGTCATCGCTATACAAGTCATAGGGTCGGCACTAGGGGTCGGCATCTGGGCGGATTGGACTGCAACAAAGATGCACATAAGCGAAAAGCCGGATATGCTGCGCGTGGCTTTCGTGAGTGTTGGACAGACGCCGCGCCTCGATATCGTGCCGGATATGCTCTCCCAGCTCGACCTTCCCATCGCAGCGACCGAGTTCGGCGGCCTCGATGGCCTTTCGGATGTCGAGATCGCGGCCCTTACCCCCAGGACCTCCGAGCAGGCGATCATCACCCGCCTGGCTGATGGCAGCGATATCGTCCTTTCGAAGCCGCGCATCGCCGAGCGCATGGCCGCCATCGTTTCCCGGTTCGCGCCTTACGATTTCGATCTGGTCGTCATCCTCTCGACCGGGCTGTTTCGGGAGTTCGACAGCCGCTGCCCGACCGTGAATGCGCAACGCGCCATCGAGTCCGGCATCCTGGCTCTGGCGTCCCAGGGCACGGCCATCGGAATCGTGCAACCCCTCGCGCAACAGGTCTATGAGGTGGAGGTGCCTGCCCTCTCCGCCTACCGGGTGCTGATGAGCCATGCCTCTCCCGGCGACCGGGGTGCCCTCGCCGAGGCCCTCGTCGACCTCGCGGAGAGCGAGATCATCGTTTTGAATTCGGTCGGTTATACCGAGGCGGACAGGGCGATGGTGGCTCGCGCCAGCGGCAAGCCCGTGGTGCTGGCCCGACGCATCGTCGCAGGCGCCATGCGTCTGCTCCTGGATGGACGCCGGGAAGTCCCACGCTCTTACCATGCCTCGCCCATTCTGGCCGAGCGCCTCCAGCGGCTCACGCCCAGGGAACGCCAGGTTCTCTCCCTGGCGGCCGAAGGCTTGTCGAACAAGGCGATCGGCCGCCAGCTCGGGATCAGCCCGAAGACGGTGGAAATTCATCGCTCGAAAGTCATGAGCAAGATGGAAGTCACATCCACGGGCGCCCTCATCCGGCTCGTCGTTTCGGCAGAACATCCGGGCCTGTGAGCAATTGCCCAAATTCCGGGCATGCTCTCACTACGGGCAATCCCCTATAGCTTGATCTGGAAATCAAACGTTAGCCTGCTTCCTGTCTTAAGGCGGGATTGAGTGATGACGAAAAGGCTGCGGCTTGCATTCGTAACGATCGGCGAGAGCCCAAGGGATGACATTGTGCCGGAGATGCTGGCGGATATCGGCGGCGATGTCGAAGCCGTCGAGTTCGGGGCTCTCGACGCCCTCTCGGAGCCCGAGATCCAGGCCCTGTCTCCCCTCGCAGGCGAGACTTCCTTCGCCACCCGCCGCCGCGACGGACGCGAGATCACGATTTCCAAGGAACGTGTCGAGGTTCACCTGGAAGAATTGCTCGGCCGGATCGACGGCGAAGGTTTTGATGCCGTGGTGCTGCTATGCACGGGCACGCACGTGAAGCCTCTCCGCAAGACGCTGATGATCGAAGCCCAGCGCATCGTCGATTCCATGGTGGAGGCGATGGCGGCCTCGTCCCAGCGCCTCGGCGTCCTTCTGCCCCTCGAGCGCCAGATCGAAGAATTTCCCAAGCGCCATGTCTTCACCTCGACACCGAAGCTGGCGGCGGCTTCGCCCTATGCGGGAGACGACATGGCAGCAAAGGCGGCAGTGCTTGCCGATTGCGATCTCGTGATCATGCACTGCATGGGATACTCGGGTGCCATGCGCGAGGAAGTCCGCCGCGCGATCTCCGCGCCCGTCCTTCTGTCACGACGTATCGTTTCCGGAGCGATCCGGCAAATCGTTTGAACACAATCCATAACCACAAGGGAACCGGAGAGAACGATGAGGAACTGGATTTTCGGCGTTGCCGCAGCAAGTCTCATGGCGGGAATGGTGCAGGCGCAGCCCGCCGCTGCTTTCGAGCGGGTGGGAGACGGCAAGATTATCGTGTTCGGAGGCAGGCAGCAGATTCCCGTCCTCGATCCTCATGTGCGCTACGACTGGTCGACACGCATGATGCAGCAGGCGGTCTATGACGCGCTGGTGAAATACGAAGGCGATCCGGCGGAGATCAAGCCGTGGCTGGCCGAGCGCTGGGAGGCGAGCCAGGATGGCAGGACCTGGACGTTCCATCTGGCCGCCAATGCGAAATTCCACAACGGCGATCCCGTCGATGCGGAGGCTATCCGCTATTCCTTCGAGCGCGGCCTGAAGCTCAACAAGGGCGTTGCCTGGATGCTCAAGGACTTTCTCGAGCCGGAAAGCATCGAGGTCGTGGACCCGCGTACCGTCCGCTTCAATCTGAAAACCCCTTACTCCGCGTTCCTGTCCTTCCTGCCCTGGTGGTATGTCGTCAATCCCAAGGAAGTGAAGGCCAATGAGGTCGATGGCGATTACGGCCAGAAATGGCTGACCGAGCACGCGGCCGGATCCGGTCCGTTCAAGCTGAAACGCTGGGAGCCTAATGTTCTCTACGAGATCGAAGCGGTCAAGGATTACTGGAAGGGCTGGCCGCAGGCGGAAGCCAACCGTCCTGCCGGCGTGATCTACAGGATCGTGCGTGAGCCGGCGGCCCAGAAGGCGGCTCTCCTTCGCGGCGAGGTCGACATCGCCGAAGGTTTGACGCCGGACGACTATGTCCAGATCGCAAAGCAGCGCGGAGTGACGATCCAGGATCACCCGGGCATGACGACCTTCAGCATCAAGTTCAACAACCAGGAAGGCCCGACGGCGGACAAGAACCTGCGCAAGGCCATCGCCTACGCCCTCGACTACGACGGCCTCGTGCAGATCTATAATGGCGCAGCGAAACTCCAGACGAGCCCGTTCCCGAATGCGCTGCGCGGCTATGTCAATGTTCCGAACATGCCGCGCCAGGATCTGGCCAAAGCGAAGGAATATCTCGCCAAGTCGAAATATCCCAATGGCGGCCTGACGCTGGAATATTACCACGTCGCCGGACTGGAAGAAGCCCGCCGCATCGGCCTCCTGCTCCTCGACAATTTGGCGTCTCTCAACATCAAGGTCGATCTGCGCCCCGAGCAATGGCCCAACATGGTCGCCAAAGGCGCCAAGGTGGAAACCTCTCCAGCCATGACGTCGGTTTACGTCACCCCGATTTCGACCGACCCGGATGCGGTGGCTTATCAGTATCACCCGAACTCCTATGGCCAGTACTTCGCCATGTCGTTCTACAAGAACCCGGAGGTGGCGGCGAAGATCGACACGGCCCGGCGCAGCAGCGACTGGAACGAGCGCTCGAAGCTCTATGCGGAGATCCAGAACCAGATTGTCGAAGACCAGCCCGAGGTGTTCGGCATGATGCAGAACCGGCGCTGGGCGCACCGGGACTATCTCAAGGGGTTCGTGTTCAGCCCAGTGCGGTTTACCGGCGAGGTCGATCTCTACCCGCTTTGGATCGACGCGAAGTGAGGATGGCAACCTGGATCCTGCCGCGGTACCTCGCCTTCGAAGCGCATGGGGGCCGCCGTGCCCCCCTCCCCTTGTGGAATGACGCATCCTTCGTGGGAAGGACTTGACGCCATGATCTCGTTTGCCCTCCGCAAGCTTATGGTGCTCGTCGGCACCATGCTTGGCCTCGCGGCCCTGACCTTCATCATCACCAATGTCGCGCCGGGAGATCCGGCGCGCCTTGTCGCCGGGCCTGATGCCACCAACGATATGGTGGAGACGATCCGTCAGGAATATGGCCTCAACCGTCCTCTCTACGAGCAATTCGTGATCTATATGCGCGATCTGCTCACCGGAGATCTCGGCCGCTCCATCGTCTCGACCCGTCCCGTCCTCGACGAACTCGCCCGCTATGTCCCTGCGACTCTGGAGCTGGTTCTCGTCGCCATGGGGCTCGGGATCATCGTCGGCGTGCCCTTCGGCATGTTGTCCGCAGTCTACAAGGATCGTTTCCTCGATCAGGCAACCCGGATCTTCTCGATTTCGGGCGTGGCGCTGCCCGCCTTCTGGTTCGGCATTCTGCTGCAGCTCTTCTTCGCCGTACGCATGGAATGGCTGCCGGTTTCGGGACGCCTTCCCTTGACCGAATTGCCGCCTGAACCGATTACCCATCTGCTTCTGGTCGACAGCCTGCTCCGGGGACAGTTCGACACGTTCCGGGCCGCGCTCTCGCACATCATCCTTCCCGCCATCGTGCTTTCATTTCCCTGCATGGCCTCCATCCTGCGTGTGAACAGGGCGGAGATGATCGAGGCTCTGCAATCGGATCATATCGTCGCGGCCCGCGCACACGGCATCAGCGCAACAAAAATCGTAACGATCTATGCGCTCAAGAATGCGCTGTTGCCCACGCTTGCCATGATCGGCCTGCGGTTCGGCTGGATGCTCGGATCGACCGTGCTGGTGGAAACCGTGTTCGACTGGCCGGGCATCGGGCTCTATGCGGTCTCTTCGGCCCTTGCATCGGACTTCAAGCCGGTCGTCGGCATCACCCTCGTGATCGGTTTCTTCTTCATGATCGCCAACACTCTGGTCGACCTCGCCTATGCCTGGATCGATCCTCGCTTGAGGAGCGCCTGAGATGTCTGCCGACCTGCAAAGCGCCCCCGTGCAGATCCCGAGCTTTCGCGAGCGCCATGCCAGCACCATCCGGCAATGGCAGCTCTACATGCATCTCTTTTCCGGCAGCTTCTCGTCCTTGCTCGGCTTGGCGCTCGTACTGCTGTTTCTGATCCTGGCGGCTTTCGGGCCATCGATCGCACCTTACCCCGAAGATACGATGGGTGCGGTGAAACTGGGTCAGCGTCTCCTGCCGCCCAGCTTCGCTCACCTCTTCGGCACCGATGAAATGGGGGCGGATATTCTCTCCCGTGTCATTGTCGGCGCAAGGACGTCACTCTGGATCGGTATCGTCATCACCGGCCTCGGTGCGGGCATTGGCGTGCCGCTCGGCATCATTGCAGGGTACAAGGGCGGTCTGATCCGTGCGGTGATCATGCGGATCACCGACCTGTTCCTGTCGGTCCCCGGCCTTGCCCTTGCGCTCTCTATCGTCGCGGCGCTCGGTCCGGGCATCACCAATTGCGTGATCGCCCTCGCGGTCGTGTGGTGGCCCGGCTATGTGCGCCTCGTGGAAGCCAAGACGCTTTCCATCAAGGAGGAACTGCACGTTGAGGCCGCCCGCGCGCTCGGTGCGAAAACGCCCTGGATCCTGCGGCGCCATATCCTGCCGAATTGCCTGACACCCATTGTCGTCAAGGCCAGCATGGATATGGGCATGGCGATCCTGTCGGCTGCGAGCCTGGGCTTCATCGGCCTGGGCGCGAAACCTCCGCATCCGGAATGGGGGGCGATGATCTCCGTTGCCCGTACCTATATGCCCGACTGGTGGTGGTATTCGGCCTTCCCAGGCCTGGCGATCTTCCTGACGGTTCTCGGCTTCAATCTTCTCGGTGACGGCCTGCGCGACATCCTCGATCCCCGGAGCCGTGGCCGATGACGACTTTGCTCTCCATCGAGAACTACCGCCTCGATATCCCGACCTTCGACGGCACATTGAAGGTTCTGGATGGCATCGACATCAAGTTGAACCAGGGCGATACGCTCGGCATCGTCGGCGAGAGCGGCTGCGGCAAGACGGTTCTGGCGCGCTCGATCCTCGGCATCGGCCCGAGACGGGCAAGGCGGGTCTCCGGGCATATCCTGTTCGAAAAAACCAAGCTCGATGAACTGAGCGAGGACGAGTGGCGGCACATTCGTGGGGTGAAGATCTCGATGATCTTCCAGGACCCCATGACCTATCTCAATCCGTTACTCACCATCGGACGGCAGCTTTCCGACGTTCTCGTCGCGCATAGCCGCGCGCAGGCTGCGAAGCCTCCCTCGCGCGCGGCGCGGCTGAAACGCTGCAAGGACCTGCTGGAACAGGTTCAGATCTCGGATGCGGATCGTGTCGTCAGGAGCTATCCCCATCAGCTCTCCGGCGGCATGCGTCAGCGCGTTCTCATTGCGATGGCCCTCGCCGGAGAGCCGAAACTTCTGATCGCGGACGAGCCGACGACGGCTCTCGACGTCACGATCCAGGCGCAGATCCTGAAACTCCTGCGAGATCTCGTGGATCGCCTCGGACTGACCGTCGTCATGATCAGCCACGATGTCGGCGCGATTGCAGCACTCTCCCGGCGTGTCGCGGTCATGTATGCCGGAACCGTAGTGGAACAAGGGGCGGCGGACGACATTCTCACTCGCCCTCGCCATCCCTATACGCGCGGGCTGCTTGCGGCCTTGCCGGAGATCGACGGCGACACACGCCCGCTGGAGGCCATCCCCGGCACGATCCCCAACCTGATCAACCCGCCTGCCGGATGCCGCTTCCATCCTCGTTGTCCGCGAGCCACCGCGATCTGCACCCAAGAGAAACCCGAGACGCGCAGCATCGGAGCCGATCATGTCGTCGCCTGCCATCATGCCTCTCCATAAGGCTGAAACCCACGAGGCGCCGCTTCTCTCCGCAACGGGCCTCACGAAGATCTTTACGACCGGCGGCAAGGAGTTTCGCGCGGTCGATGACGTTTCCCTCGATATCCGCTCGGGCAAGGTTCTCGGCATCGTCGGCGAGTCGGGATCGGGTAAGTCCACTGTCGCACGCCTCGTGATGCGCCTGATCGAACCGACCTCGGGGACGGTCCTGTTCGACGGCGAGGAACTGACGTCTAAATCCGGCGAGGCCTTGCGCCTGATGCGGCGGCATATGCAAATCGTCTTTCAGAATCCGCACTCCGCCCTCAATCCGCGCGACACGATCCGGGATGCGATAGCGGAGCCGTTTCTGGTTCAGACGAAAATTCGCGGCCTCGAGCTCGAGCGCCGCGTCGATGCGCTTCTCGACATCGTTAGCCTTCCGAAATCCTTCAGGTACCGTTATCCGCACGAATTATCCGGCGGGCAGAAGCAGCGCATCTGCATCGCCCGCGCCGTCGCTCTCGAACCGCGCCTGCTCGTTCTAGACGAACCGACGTCAGCCCTCGACGTTTCCGTGCAGGCCCAGATCATCACGTTCCTGCAGGAACTGCGGCAGCGCCTGAACCTGACCTATCTCTTCATTTCGCACAATCTCGCCGTCGTCAGGCATCTCTGCGACGAAGTCATCGTCATGAACCGCGGCAAGGTCTTGGAAAGGGGCATCACGGAAACGGTCTTCAAAGTGCCCGAGAATGCCTATACCCGCCAGCTGATCGAAAGCGTCCCGCGCCTGCCGCGCCTGGAGATCTAGGCTCAGGCCTCGCGATAATGCTCCAGGCGCAGGTGCAATAAAATCCGCACCTTCGACGAATTCGGAACGCCTACCCTGCGCCGGATTACAAAGACGCTCGATCTCCATGTTCGCCGCTGTAGCCATTACGTGCGGGTGAGGTCCAACCCTCAGGTGGTGCCTTTGGCCTATAGACCTCGACGAGCAGGGGGTGGCAGGCCGCCTCGTCGCTGGAGTGCTTGGTGCTGCAATCACCGCCGGGACAAGCGGATAATGCGCCCAGCAGATCGATTTCAGCAAAGAACTCAAGAAAATCGCCTGGCCTTACGGGACTGGCCTTCATGAAATACTGTCCCGTATCGCGGGTGAAGCCGGTACACATGAAGACATTGAGCACATCGTGCACCGCAGGCTCAACCGCTCCGAGGGGGCGGTTCAGACGATGGGCGAGAGCCCGCGTCAGGTTCGAGTGGCAGCAATAATGGTAGTCATGACCGGAGAGGAGCTGGTGCGTGTAGGGATCGCACCGCGTGCCGATCACGTCATGGACGGAGCCACCCCACTCATCGAAGCCATACCAGTCGAGCGTGTCCTGTGTGATCGTCGCCATCGGCCGAAGATACGGCAAGGACGACCAGAGCCGGTCTCCGGTGGACAGGTGCGTGCCGTGCAATGCTCTCGTCTTGCCGGAGAAGAAGCGCTCATTGAGATCATTGGCCGCCCACAGATTGAGGTCTCCGACTTGGGAGCCCTCGATAGAGACGATGCGAAAAAAGCAGCCTGCGGGAACCTCGAAGCATTGTGCATCCCGCGGCGGCACGATCACCTCATCCACCTTCTGCCAACTTTCCCGGGCGGCGCGGTACGCCGCAAGATCAGGCGGAACCAAACTGTCCGTAGGATAGCAGATGACAGGCACAACCTTCCGGCGCGCCTCTGCATCGAGCGGTTCCGGCAGCTCACCCTTTTCAAGTTTCATCAGAATCTCCAGCAATCCATCCGCTGCCACTCTACAGAGAAGCGGACCTGAGTGGCTAGCGGGAAGCCCCATCGACGGAAGCGGAACGCTGGAGCGGCCTTACCTGCGCCCGACCTGCCGGCGGCGCAAGACAGCATGCCCTTCTTGCTGTCATGGACTTGGTAATTACCCGCGTCCTTCGCCTTGCCACTGACCGTGAAGAATTTCTTGTTAAGCTTGCCGGGCTTGAGCATCGAATCCTGTCCGGAGTTTGAACGAAATGCGGAGCTTTCCGTTGTTCATGCACGCGGGGCTCCCCGCATCTTTCTGCAATGGAGGAACATATGCTTACGAAGCATCTTGTCCTTACCCTTCTTGGTACGGCCTTGATTTCTGCCCCGGTACTGGCACAGACACAGCCTTCATCCGGGCAGATGAATACGAGCAACTGGATGACCCAGGAACTGCCAGGCCAGTGGCGCGCCTCGAAACTCGAAGGATTGAACGTCTACAACAATAGCAATGAGAAGATCGGCGATATCAGCGAACTGATCGTCGATAACAGCGGCAAAATCCAAGCGGTAGTCATCGGCGTCGGCGGATTTCTGGGGATGGGCGAGCATGACGTGGCTGTGCCCTTTGACCAGATCAAGTTCACGAACGAGCCGCGCTCCATGACCACCTCGTCCACAGCCAATCCGAATGCGCCGGCCACGACGGGAACAGTGACGTCAAGTCAGCCCAGTACCGCAAACCGCACAGCTCCGGATCACGCTGAGCTAAACATGACCAAAGATCAGCTGAAAGCCGCCCCTGAGTTCAAGTACGCTCGGTAACATCGAGAAAGGCAAAGAAAGGAGCCACACGGCTCCTTTCATCAGAAGAGGATGGTGGGCCAAAAGACCCAGGCTGCATGCGGCCGTGACAAGTTCCTTCATGAGATAGACTACGTGCAGCTAGGAATGATCCTAGGCAGAATTCCGGACCGACCGATCGTTTTTCACCCTCGCCAGCACGTCGCGGGAAAAGGCTTTCTGGTAGAATCTGGAGATGGACCCTGCGATGTTTCTTCGGAATTGTCTTGGCCGCCTTCGGCCTCATTATCGCAAGCCTGTTCATGGGGCTTGAGGATGCGATTGGCGATGTCTTTTCGTGAAGCCAATCGCATTCCTAGATGCGGCGGCGGCAAATTGTTTACGGTGACTGTTTCAAGATGTGCGGAGCGGGAGCGTTGCGCATAGCCCGCCACGAATGGCCACCGCACCGCCCCCCCCGTGGTGACGATTCGCAATGCGCCTCGGCTGAGGACAATGATAGCCCCCTCAGCTGGGGCGTTTTGTTTCCGGCACAAGGCTGTGGACGCCGCAGATTTTCTCCCTAACGGGATAGCTCCTTTGCGCAGTTGATCCACGGCGTCTCGCGACTAGTGTCGCAGCGCGGTTTCGTACCGCTCACGCCCCGGCTGAGATTTCCGGCCCCGACACCGCCCAGCCGGGGCGCCCATCTCCTTTCAGTGCAATCTGAACAAAGAAAAGCCCCGTCTGGGAAAGACGGGGCGCGCTGAAGAGCGCTAAGTGGAGCTGCCTCGGGAATTGGAGGTGGCAGCGGAGACGACCGAGACCTGCGAAACAGAGGGGAGATGCGGCTCAGGTATCCCCGTGTCAATTTAATCAGTCCCCGCCATTCTCCTATTCAGCTAATCGGATTAGGCTAAAGGTCCTAGGACAATGCCCCGAGAACCTGCCCAAGGCTGCATGAAGTAGTCGGAATTGTACCGGCACCCTCGCCCAGTTCATTCTTAGACACAGGCCGCCTGCGCGACTTCGACAGTCAAAGCCAAGATCGCCTGTCCCGCTATGATTGACAGAACTGCGGCAACAACCATCCTTCTCAGAAAGGTGATATCCTCGACCAGCCGGCTGGCGAATCCGCACATCGATGTCTCGTCAGACCGTTTAATCCGCTCGTCTATTATGAAAGCGGCCCTGGATTCGCGTAGCGGCGCACCAGGAGATCCCTGAGAGTGAAATATTACAGCGGAACCGCAGATCGCATCTACGAGGTTACGGTAAGCTCAAACTGCGACAAAAGACATTGTATCTTCTGCGCCAGATTCGCAGCCCTGTATGGCTTGTAGAGAAGATCCAACTCACCGATAGAGGATAAATCCTCCACATATCCCGTCGTCAGCAATACTTGTACGTTCGGATATTCTCGCTTGATCAAACCCGCAAGCTCAATGCCGCTGAGTTGGCCCGGCATACGTACATCACTGAGCACGAGCCGCAAATCAGCTCTGGCCTTCAGCATCTCGACCGCCTTATCCGCGGTTTCAGCTTCCGCGACCTCAAAGCCGAGAGATCTTAACGTTGAAACAGCGACTGCCCGGACAGCAGAATCATCCTCCACGACAAGAGCCGCCTGTCCGTCGCCGAAAGGCAGTGTATCGACTGTCTCATCATCCGGCTGGGGGGCGTTTATCTCTTCATTAACCCGCGGAAGGATGAGACGAATTGAGGTGCCCTCACCCGGTTCACTGTCGATTTCGATATGCCCACCCGATTGCTTCACAAAGCCGTAGACCATGCTCAGCCCGAGACCTGTTCCCTTACCGGTCTCCTTAGTGGTGAAAAAAGGCTCGAAAACGCGTTCGAGCACATGGGCCGGCATGCCGGTGCCCTTATCGGTCACAGAAATCACCACGTGATCCCCAAGCTGTCCAGCGACTTCCAAGCTGCAGTTTTCAATCTCTATGTCGAGGTCGCCGCCGTTCGGCATCGCGTCCCGGGCATTGACAGCAAGGTTGAGAAGCGCGGCCTCAAGCTGTGCTTGATCGACCCTGATGGGCCAGACCGCTTCAGGGGTTTTAAGCTGAACGCGGATCCTTTCACCGAGGGTTCGCCGCATGAGATCCAATAGATTCGGCATCACCGCACCAACATCGATCGTCATCGCCTGGAGAGGTTCGCGCCGTGAAAAGACAAGCAAGCGGTGCGTAAGATCGGCGCAACGCTGAGCACCGTCCAGAGCCATTTTCACCCGCTTGCGTGCACGCTCATTGCTCTTGATTGACTTCTGCAGGAGATCGAGATTGCCGATCACGACGCTTAGCATATTGTTGAAATCGTGCGCGATTCCTCCAGTCAGGCGACCTACGGCTTCGAGCTTGCTGGCATGAAGGAGATTCTGCTCGAGCTGCTTTCGGTCCGTTATGTCGAACCACATGCCAAAAGTTTCGCGCGGGTTGTCATCCTCGTCACGGACGACGGTGGTGTGATCCAGAAAATATCGATCGGTGCCATCAGCACATTTCCAGCGATACTCCAACGAGACAGAGCCTAGATCGGGAAGATCCGCCAACTGAGAGAGGACACGGTCACGATCTTCAGGATGCAGTCGGGAAGACCAGAAGTCCGTCCGCGCAAGAAACTCCTGAGGCTTGAATCCTGTGATGGCTTCAATATTCTCATTCGTGAAATGCAGGCGGCGATGACCTTCCTGAAGCGACGCCGTGAACAGCGCCATCGGCAGTGAACCCAGGATAATCGACTGATGCTCCTCACGGCGGCGTAGCATCTGCTCGGTTTTCAGTTTCTCACTGCGAACCTGCAGATTCTCCATCAGGAGACGGCGTTCCTCTTCGCCCTGCCGGCGGATCTCCTCCGTCTTTCGATGGAGGTCGACAAAGACATCGACCTTCGACTTCAAAATCAGCGGTTCGATGGGCTTGAACACATAGTCCACCGCGCCCGCACTGTAGCCCCGGAAGACCTGAAGATCGTCCTTGTTATAGGCGGTTAGGAACAGGATCGGCACACGCGAGGAGCGGTGACGCGCACGGATCATCCCGGCAACTTCATAGCCGTCGATACCGGGCATCTGCACATCGAGCAGGATGACGGCAAAGTCCTCCTTCAGAACGAGCCGAAGCGCTGCCTCGCCGGATTCCGCCGTTACGACCTCTACCCCCGGCGCCCCTAGCATCTCCTTGACAGCAAGAAGGTTGCGGGAGTCATCATCAACCACAAGTATCTTGGCCGAAACTGGCGAGCTGGCGTAACCTGGCGGGCGACCAGCCTGAATGTCAGCCTCCTTTACATCAGAGAATTGGTTCATAGATGCGCCCTATCATCTGCTGCACTACGATCATGCAATCTGTAGTGACTCCGTGAGAGCTGGACACGCAGAACGGCCAGAAGCTGGTCGATATCGACCGGCTTGGAGATATAATCCGTAGCCCCAGCTTCGAGGCACTTCTCGCGATCCCCTTTCATGGCTTTGGCCGTGATAGCGACCAAAGGAAGGTCTCGGTATTCCGGCCGCTCGCGGATGGCCCGCATCGTCTCAAAGCCGTCCATCTCGGGCATCATGATGTCAACCAGCATGATCTCGACACCGGATATACTTTTCAGCATCTCGATGCCTTCACGTCCATTTTCGGCAAAGACAACATCCATGCCGTGCTGCTCCAGGACGCTCGTCAACGAAAAGATGTTGCGAACGTCGTCATCCACGATCAAGACTTTCCGGCCCTGCAAAGAAACCTCGCTGGAGCGCTCAACCTTAGCCTGCTGATGCCCGGCGTTATCTGTAATAGTCTTGTGAAGAAACAAGGAGGTTTCGCTGAGAAGCTTTTCCGGGGAACCATTGCCCTTGACGATGATTGTCGAGGCGATGTTTTCCAGGCGCATTTCTTCGGCTTTTGAGAGATCAAGCCCCGTATAGACGATGATCGGCAGCTCTTCGCCGCCACGGAGGCCACGGATCCGCTCGATAAGTTCCGCTCCAGGTAGGTCCGGAAGGCCGAGATCGATGATAGCGCAATCAAAACGGCTCGCTTGTATCGCTTCGAGCGCAGCCTCGGCCGTTCCCAAGTCGGCCACCTCAACCGCGCTATCTTTCAAAAGCTCGACCATGCTCATGCGCTGATTGGCGTCATCCTCCACCAGCAACAGGTTCTTTACGGGACGGTCTATGAAATCTCTTGTGCGAGACAGCGCGTTCATTAGCGCATCCCGATCCACAGGCTTCTCCATGAAGCCGAATGCACCTGCGCGGAGACCGCGCTTCTTCTGATCGTCGACCGATATGACATGGATCGGCACATGGCGCGTCCGCGGATCATGCTTGAGGAGATCCAGCAGAGCCCAGCCGTCCATATCGGGCAGGCCGATATCGAGCGTAATAGCATGGGGTTTGTACCGGTGAGCGAGGGCCAATGCCGTCGCGCCGTCATTTGCGATCAACCCCTTGATGCCCTGCTCGCGGGCAAGTTCGAGCAGAACCGAGGCGAACATGGTGTCATCCTCGATAATGAGCACCACATGATCGCCGGGCGAGATCGTGTGGCGATCATCTGAAGAGGCCGAGAGAACGCTCGGCATCGCCGGACGTGTGATCGTCCCTTCGAGATTGCTGGATCGAGCATCGAACTCCGCGCCGGACGGAGCCTCAAGCGGCAAGAAAAGAGTGAACGTAGACCCTTCGCCCTCTTGGCTCGACAGAACGATCTCGCCCCCGAGCAGTCGTGCAATTTCACGACTGATGGCAAGGCCGAGCCCTGTGCCGCCATATCGCCGGCTCGTGGTTCCATCCGCCTGCTGGAAGGCTTCGAAGATGATGCGCTGCTTGTCCTCGGGAATACCGATGCCGGTATCCTGGACCGAGAGCGCGATCCAATCGCTGCCCGCCCGAAGGGGCGACCCTTCCGCAGAACCAATCTTCAAGGTTACCCCACCTTTCTCGGTGAACTTGAAGGCGTTGGAGAGAAGATTCCGTAGGACCTGCTGCAACCGTTTCGAATCTGTCCGGATCGTTGCCGGCAGCTGGGGATCAATAACGATATCGAAGTCGATATTGTTCTCCTCGGCCACCTGCCGGAAGGTCCGCTCCATATGGTCTGTCAGCTCATGGAAGTTCACGCTGGTGACTTCCAAGCTCACTGTTCCCGACTCGATTTTGGAGAGATCGAGAATATCGTTGATGAGAGCAAGGAGATCCGAGCCAGCGGCGTGGATCGTCTTGGCGAACTCACGCTGTTTTTCGGATAGATTACCTTCCGGGTTTTCCGTGAGAAGCTTCGAGAGAATGAGCAGACTGTTCAACGGCGTGCGCAGTTCATGGCTCATATTGGCCAGGAATTGGGACTTGTAGCGCGACGTCAACGAGAGCTGCTCGGCCTTGTCCTCAAGGGCGGACTTGGCATGCGAAACTTCCCGGTTCTTGCTTTCGACCTCTCGTTTCTGGATCTCCAGAAGCCGAGCCTTATCCTCGAGCTCTTCGTTGGTTTGCCGCAGCGCGTCCTGCTGTTGGCGCAGGAGTTCCTCGGAGCGCCGCAGGGTCGCCGCCTGCTGTTCGAGGCGGTCGTTCGTGGTCTTCAGCTCCTCCTGCTGGCTCTGGAGCTCCGTAGTAAGAAGCTGTGACTGCTTGAGTAGGCCTTCGGTTCGCATATTCGCGGCAATCGTGTTGAGCACGATACCGATCGACTCGGTCAGCTGATCCAGGAAGGATTGATGCGCTTCACTGAACCGGTTGAATGATGCAAGCTCGATGACGGCCTTTACCTCCTGCTCGAACAGGACGGGCAGGACGATAATGTTGAGCGGCGCAGCCTCGCCGAGTGCAGAACTGATGGTAATGTAGTCGCCTGGCACCTGCGTCAGAAGAATCCGTTTTTTCTCATAAGCGACCTGCCCGACGAGCCCCTCCCGAAGGCGGAACTTGCTCGCCAAATGCTTACGTTCGGTATGAGCATAAGAGGCTGCAAGCTCGAGTACAGACTCAGCTCCTTCATCCTCGACAGTATAGAAGACGCCACGCTGCGCATTCACCAGGGGAGCAATCTCGGATAGGATAAGATTGGAAACCGTGCTGAGATCGCGTTCGCCCTGGAGCATGCGGGTAAACTTGGCCAAGTTCGTCTTGAGCCAATCCTGCTCCGCATTCTTCTGCGTCGTATCGCGCAGGTTGCGGATCATCTCATTGATGTTGTCCTTAAGCGCGGCGAGTTCGCCCAGGGCTTCAGCTGTAATCGAGCGGGTAAGATCGCCACGCGTCACTGCGGTTGCGACCTCGGCGATCGCGCGAACCTGGTTCGTGAGGTTGGCGGCCAGCTGGTTCACGTTGTCGGTCAGATCGCGCCACAGGCCGGACACGCCTTCGACTCGTGCCTGACCGCCGAGCTGCCCCTCCGTCCCCACCTCCTTGGCAACGCGGGTCACTTCGGAGGCGAAGGAGTTGAGCTGGTCCACCATGGTGTTGATGGTGTTCTTCAGTTCCAACATCTCGCCTTTGACGTCGACCGTAATCTTCTTCGACAGGTTGCCATTGGCGACGGCCGTGGTGACGTCGGCGATGTTGCGCACCTGACCGGTCAGGTTGGCCGCCATCATGTTCACATTGTCGGTCAGGTCCTTCCAGGTGCCCGCCACGCCCTTCACCTGGGCCTGACCGCCGAGCCGTCCCTCCGTGCCCACCTCGCGCGCGACGCGGGTGACTTCGGAAGCGAAGGAGTTGAGCTGGTCCACCATGGTGTTGATGGTGTTCTTCAGTTCCAGCATTTCGCCTTTGACGTCGACCGTAATCTTCTTCGACAGGTTGCCATTGGCGACGGCCGTGGTGACGTCGGCGATGTTGCGCACCTGACCGGTCAGGTTGGCCGCCATCATATTCACATTGTCGGTCAAATCCTTCCAGGTGCCCGCCACGCCCTTCACCTGGGCCTGACCGCCGAGCTTGCCCTCGGATCCCACCTCGCGCGCGACGCGGGTGACTTCGGAAGCGAAGGAGTTGAGCTGATCCACCATGGTGTTGATGGTCGATTTCAGCTCCAGCATCTCGCCTTCGACAACAACGGTGATCTTCTTCGACAAATCGCCCGTCGCGACGGCTGTCACGACGTCCGCAATGCCGCGCACCTGGCCGGTCAGGTTCGCGGCCATGAGGTTGACGTTGTCGGTCAAATCCTTCCACGTTCCGCCGACGCCCTTCACCTGGGCCTGGCCGCCAAGCTTGCCCTCGGATCCCACCTCGCGCGCGACGCGCGTCACTTCGGAGGCAAAGGAGTTGAGCTGGTCCACCATGGTGTTGATGGTGTTCTTCAGCTCAAGCAGTTCACCCCGAACGTCGACGGTGATCTTCTTTGACAGGTCGCCGGTGGCGACGGCCGTGGTAACCTCGGCGATGTTGCGCACCTGACCGGTCAGGTTGGCCGCCATCATGTTCACGTTGTCGGTAAGACCCTTCCAAACGCCGCCAACACCTTCGACACGGGCCTGTCCGCCGAGTTTGCCCTCCGTGCCCACTTCGCGGGCAACGCGGGTGACTTCGGAAGCGAAGGAGTTGAGCTGATCCACCATGGTGTTGATGGTCGATTTCAGCTCCAGCATTTCGCCTTTGACATCGACGGTAATTTTCTTGGACAGGTCCCCCGTCGCGACAGCTGTGGTGACTTCCGCAATATTACGTACCTGACCGGTCAGGTTCGCAGCCATGGAGTTCACATTGTCGGTCAGGTCCTTCCACGTTCCGCCGACGCCCTTCACCTGGGCCTGGCCGCCAAGCTTGCCCTCGGTCCCCACCTCCTTGGCAACGCGGGTGACTTCGGAGGCGAAGGAGTTGAGCTGGTCCACCATGGTGTTGATGGTGTTCTTCAGTTCCAACATCTCACCCTTGACGTCGACCGTGATCTTCTTCGACAAATCGCCGGTGGCGACGGCCGTGGTGACGTCGGCAATGTTGCGCACCTGACCGGTCAGGTTGGCCGCCATCATGTTCACATTGTCGGTGAGATCACGCCACAGGCCGGCTGCTCCGGGCACGAGAGCCTGTCCACCGAGTTTGCCCTCGATGCCGACTTCTCGAGCGACGTTCGTGACCTGATCCGCAAAGGTCGCCAGCGTATCGATCATGCTGTTGATCGTATCGGCAAGAGAGGCGATCTCGCCCTTGGCTTCGACGGTCAGCTTATGGGTCAGATTACCGACAGCAACAGCCGTCACCACGTCTGCGATACCACGCACCTGACCGGTCAGGTTGGCCGCCATCATGTTCACATTGTCGGTCAGGTCCTTCCAGACCCCCGCCACGCCCTTTACCTGGGCCTGACCACCGAGCTTGCCCTCGGATCCAACCTCCTTGGCAACGCGGGTGACTTCGGAGGCGAAGGAGTTGAGCTGGTCCACCATGGTGTTGATGGTGTTCTTCAGTTCCAGCATTTCGCCTTTGACGTCGACTGTGATCTTCTTCGACAGGTTGCCATTGGCGACGGCCGTGGTGACGTCGGCGATGTTGCGCACCTGACCGGTCAGGTTGGCCGCCATCATATTCACATTGTCGGTCAAATCCTTCCACGTACCGGCAACGCCCTGCACCTGGGCCTGACCGCCGAGCCGTCCCTCCGTGCCAACCTCGCGCGCGACGCGGGTGACTTCGGAGGCGAAGGAGTTGAGCTGGCCGACCATGGTGTTGACCACCTTGCCAATCCGCAGGAACTCACCCCGAAGCGGCCGCCCTTGAATTTCAAGGTGCATTGGCTGGCTTAGGTCGCCCTTGGCCACGGCTCCGATCACACGGGCAACCTCCGTCGTCGGCTGGACCAGATCGCCAATCATCGAGTTCACGGATTCGATGCAATCGCTCCAGCAACCTCGAGCCTCTGGCAGCTTCCCGCGTTCGCCGATCTGCCCCTCCTTGCCGACGACCTTTGACATTCGGGCGAGTTCACGGGTGAGCCCCTGATTCAGTTCGACGACATCATTGAATGCCTCTGCAATCTCCCCATCGATCCCTGTAAGATCGAGCGGCAGGCGTGCGGAAAAGTCGCCTTTTCTAAAGGAGCGCAAAGCTTTGAGAAGGACCTTGCGGTCGAGCTGTGATGCAACGGTATCGGTCTGTGGCACGGGCCCCTCGTATAAACGCGCGTTCAGGAGGAAATAGGACTTTTGTCTGCGATGTTAATTGGAAACTATTATTTTTTTTGCAGCATTTATATGTCCAGAGTTGTTTCTCCAAGACAACTATGTATGGCGCACTTACCGCCGGATAAAGACGGCCCCGATTTATGAATTGATATAATATATCAATTATTTTCGAGATCGAAGGCTGTAACAGCACCCCAAAGTGTAGGTGATGTCATTGTAAATGTTCGATCTAGGATTTCTCTTTAAGAGTCGGAGCGAGGTGATGCACCTGAGATTTGGCACCAGGGTCTCGGCTGGTTGGCTTCGGGAACAACAAACATCGCCGATTATGCTTCTTCTCGAAATTGCGCTTTTCGCACCCACAGTGAGCCTGCTGTTGTGCTGGCTCATGCCAACGTTCTTTCTTGGGCAAGATTCACAATCACTGCTTCGCGCACTTGCAGCTTTGATGCCGGCCAAACTGCAGCGCCACCCCTTGGGATGACGAAGAGACAATGCAGATGGAGAAGCACAAGCGCGGACCAAGCATTCGACACGGACGAATTGCGATCGCGATCCCGGCGGCGTGTCACTCGCGAACCAGGACGAGATCCGTTGTCGGGCGGACGGGGCCGTTGACACCGATGCGGCTCAGGACAAGGATCCGCAGGTGGTCAGAACTGGGGATGGCGATCCTCATTTCCGACGTCATATTGCCGAAGACCGGCTTCGGCCAATTTATCATGAGATTGATGGCGGTTCCCTGTCGCTTGCCCGAAAGGCTTGCCGGACCAACGCGGGCCCCCGTATAGGTGCCGGTGACCTGGCCTGATCGAGGATCCAAGGCAAGGTCGGCACTGATCGACCTCGATATGATCAAATAGGCCCAACAGGTTCCGCGCAGAGCAAGACCGGCGGCGCCTTGCTGTGATGCCCTGAAGCGGCAGTTCACCCGGTGCGTGTTTGCATTCGGCCCCTCGACCACGATTCCGGACCCCGAGAACAAGCCCGTGAACAGATCAAAAGGATCCCCCCTCGTCGGAGGCGACCAGCCAAGGACTCCTATTCCAACCAAGAAAGCCGCAATGGTGCTTCTGGCAGTCATGGGGACCTGCAGAGCGGAGCTGCATATCTGGTATCTGGTTGAAGGTTAACCTCAGGATCGGAACCTTGCAACGTCGAGTGTTCGCCCCTTCGGTTTCGGGCCCCCCGCTCTCGGTGAGCTTCCGCTCAGGCTCGATATGCCGGCCCCGTTAGTACGTCCGGAATGAGCGGATGTGCTGTTATGAGTTGAATAGACCGAGCATCGGGTTATCGACCAGCCACAGCGTAGCTAGTTCGAGGAGGCCATCTCCATTGGAGAGAGTAAAATCTCATTCTGTAGCGACTGCCCCTCGAAAAAGGCTGCGACATTGGTCAGGACAGAGTCCATTTTGCCTATGAAAGAGTCCCATGTTCCCGCAGCGATGTGCGGCGTGAGCACGGTGTTGGGTAACGCCGTCAGTGGGTGGTCCGCCGGAAGAGGCTCGATCTCGAATACGTCGATGCCTGCGGCACCGGGCCTGCCCGCCTTAAGGGCCTCGACGAGAGCGGCCTCATCCACGATGCCGCCTCGCGCGGTATTGATCAGGATAGAACCGGGCTTCATGCGGACAAGCTCATCCCGACCGATCAGATGTCGTGTTCCTGCGGTCAAGGGAAGGTGGAGCGTCACAAAGTCGGCCTCCTCCAGGATCCGGTCGAGGGACGCCGGTTCAAGGCCCAACGCGGCTTCACGCTCCGGCGGCAACCGGACATAGGGATCGGAGTAAAGTCCCTTGGTCTGGAATCCCCTGAAGCGCTCGGCCGCGGCCTGACCGATCCGGCCCATGCCCACATACCCGACCGTCTTCCCGGCAAGCTCGACGGAGACCGGCCGCAGTTTGTTGGCATGCCAGCGCCCGCGTCGAAGCTCCGGATCAGCGAATGTCAGGCGTCTCGCCGCCGCAAGAGCCAGCATGACGGCATGCTCGGCAACCCCGATGGTTCCAGCCGTGCTGACGGCAAGCCGTATCCGGCGCTCGGCGAGGGCCGGAACATCGACCGTATCGTGGTAGCCGACACCCTGATGCTGGACGAAGCGCAACCGTGAAGCGGCTTCGATGGTCCTGCGCGTGAGCGGCGTTGCCGCCGTGATGATGGCCTCGCAATCACGGACTTTGGCAAGCCGCTCATCGTCATCGTCCTTCTCCAGAAGCACCAATTCCAGACAGGATGGCTTGAGGCGCTGCATGAGCCCGTAAATCTCGGGCGTGCCGAGGCTGTTGTAGAAAACCTTGACCGCTGAAGAGGCCATGTCTGTCTGCTCCTGGAGAACTGGATTCGGGGTTTCCGTCAGCGGTTGTTCCGGGTGCGCCAAGCCGCAAAATCAGGAAGGGTCTGCGGATCGGTCGGCGGATAAAGGCCGATAATCGAGCGGCCCTTGAGCACCTCCTCCTGAACGAAGTCCTCGAACGCGGTCATCTCGACGGCCTCGCTTGCGATCTCGTCTGCAAGATGGGCCGGGATCACCACCACGCCCTCTCCATCGCCGACGACCACATCGCCCGGCCATACCGGCACGTCGCCGCAGCCGATCGGGACGTTGATGTCGAGCGCCTGATGATGCGTGAGGTTGGTCGGCGCCGAGGGCCGGTTGTGGTAAGCGGGAATATCGAGCTGCGCGATCTCCGGTGAATCCCGGAAGCCGCCATCGGTGACGACGCCGGCGACGCCACGCTTCATCAGGCGCGACACCAGGATGCCGCCGGCCGAGGCGGCGCGGGCATCCTTGCGGCTATCGATCACCATGACGGCGCCGGGAGGGCACTCCTCCACGGCCTTGCGCTGCGGGTGAGTCCGGTCCTGGAACACGCCGATTGGGTTCAAATCCTCGCGGGCGGGAATGTAGCGGAGGGTGAAAGCCTCACCCACCATGTTGCCGAGGTTCGGGTTGAGCGGGCGAACGTCCTGGATGAACTGGTTGCGCAGCCCGCGCTTGAAAAGTGCCGTGCAGAGCGTCGCGGTGCTGACCGTTTTCAACTTCCCGCGGGTTTCCGGATTCAGTGTGGTCATGATTGGCTCCAGATTTCAGAAGATGGCTGGCTCGCCCGCAGGCGCGCCGAAACTTGTTTCCAGAAAGTCGAAGTCGCAGCCCTCATGGGCTTGGCGAATGTGGCGCGTGAACATCCAGCCGTAGCCGCGTTCGAATCGAGGCTCAGGCCGCACCCAGGCGGCACGGCGGCGCTCAAGTTCCTCGTCCGGAACGTCGAGGTCGATGGTGCGCTTAGCCACGTCGATCGAGATCATGTCGCCCGTCTTCACGAGAGCCAACGGACCGCCGACATAGGATTCCGGCGAGACATGCAGGATGCAGGCTCCATAGCTCGTCCCGCTCATACGCGCATCGGAGATGCGAACCATGTCGCGCACACCCTGCTTCACCAGCTTCCTGGGGATCGGCAGCATGCCCCATTCCGGCATACCCGGCCCTCCCTGTGGGCCGGCATTGCGCAGGATGAGGACGTGATCTGCTGTCACATCGAGGTTCTCATCCTCGATGCCCGCCTTCATGGATGGGTAATCGTCAAACACGAGAGCAGGACCCGTGTGCTTGAGGAAGCGCGGATCGCAGGCGCTCGGCTTGATCACGCAGCCGTCAGGAGCCAGATTGCCTTTCAGGACAGCAAGTGCTCCTTCGGCGTAAATCGGGTTGTCGACGGTACGGATGACGTCGTCATTGTAGACTTCCGCCCTCGCGATGTTTTCGCCTAGGGTTTGGCCTGTCACCGTCATAGCTTCGAGATGCAGGTGCTCGCGGATACGGGTCATCAGCGCAGGCAGCCCACCGGCATAGAAGAAGTCCTCCATCAGGTATTTGTCGCCGCTCGGGCGGACATTGGCGATGACCGGAACACTGCGGCTCGCCGCTTCGAACTCCTCGAGACCGATGTTCTGCCCGGCGCGCCGAGCCTGCGCGATCAGGTGGATGATGGCGTTCGTCGAACACCCCATGGCCATGGCGACGGCAATACCATTCAGGAAGGCTTCCCGTGTCTGGACCTTGCTGGGCACCAGGTCCTCCCACACCATCTCGACGATGCGCCGGCCGCACGCGGTGCTCATGCGGATATGGTTGGAATCCGCCGCCGGAATCGAGGAGGCTCCGGGCAAGGTCATGCCGATCGCTTCCGCGATAGCCGTCATCGTGCTCGCGGTGCCCATGGTCATGCAGGTGCCATAACTGCGGGCAATGCCCGCTTCCATGTTCAGCCAGTCCGCATCCGTGATCGTGCCGGCGCGACGTTCGTCCCAATACTTCCAGGCATCGGAGCCCGACCCCAGGATCTTGCCCTTCCAGTTGCCGCGCAGCATCGGTCCGGCGGGCAGATAGATGGCTGGCAAGTCCGCGCTCGTGGCACCAAGAAGCAGCGCGGGCGTGGTCTTGTCGCATCCGCCCATCAGGACGACGGCATCCACCGGGTGAGAGCGAAGCAGTTCTTCCACGTCCATCGCAAGCAGATTGCGGTAGAGCATGGTCGTCGGCTTGACGTATTGTTCCGCAAGCGAGATTCCCGGAAGTTCTATGGGAAAGCCGCCGGTCTGAAGGACGCCTCGTTTCACGTCGTCGACGCGCTGCTTGAAATGGGCGTGGCACGGATTGATGTCGGACCAGGTGTTGAGGATGGCGATGATGGGACGACCAGCCCAATCCTCCGGGGCATAGCCCATCTGCATCATGCGGGAACGATGACCAAATCCCCGCAGATCGTCAGGCGCGAACCAGCGCGCGCTCCTGAGCGCATCGGGTGTTTTCTTGCGTGTCATAGGACGAGTACCTGTTGAAATGATCGGGAAGGTCGGGAGCGGAGCGCATGCTCAGCTCTGAAGCCCCCATTTCCGAATGGTCTTACGCTCGATGGTCCTGAAGATCAGGTTCTCGACGATCAGGCCGATGATGATAACTGTCAGAAGGCCTGCGAATACGGAGGGAATATCGAGCAGATTGCGGTTCTCGAAGATGAACCAGCCCAGCCCCCCCTGCCCCGACGAAACGCCGAAAACGAGTTCCGCGGCGATTAAGGTGCGCCAAGCGAAGGCCCAGCCGACTTTCAACCCGGTCAGGATCGATGGGAAGGCTGCCGGAACGAGGATCTTGAAGACATAGGAAAGACCTTTCAGACCGTAATTCCGCCCGACCATACGCAGCGTCTGCGACACTCCGAGGAAACCCGTATGCGTATTGAGAGCCACTGCCCAGAGAACCGAATGGACGAGGACGAAAACGAGGCTGCCATTGCCGAGACCGAACCAGATCAGGGCCAGAGGCAGCAGCGCGATCGCCGGCAGCGGGTTGAACATCGCCGTCATCGTCTCGAGGAAATCCGTGCCGATGCGGGTGTTGATGGCGAGGATCGTCAGAACCGCGGCAATCGACACGCCGGAGGCGTAGCCCATGAGGAGAACCTTGATCGAGGTCCAGGCCCGCAGCGGGATCGTGCCGTCGGCGATCCGGTCCGAAAGGGTGGACAGCGTGTCGAGGAGCGTTGGGAAAAGCAGCGGATTATCAAGGTAACGGCCATAGATCTCCCAGATGATCCCGAGGAAGACGATGACCACCGTCTTCCGGACGAAACCGTTGCCCCAGGCCAGCTCCAGGGTGCTGAGCTTGCGCTCGACCTCGCTCGCATGCGCCTGCGCCGGCCCCGTATCGGTGCGCATTACGATCTGTGCATTGCTCATGAGCGTTATCCCTGGTGCGCGCCTTCTTCCGCGAACAGAAGCTCGTGGATGTGTTTCTCGAGCTGGCCCGCGCTGCCATCGGTCGGTGAGACGCGATCCACATCGTTCACCTCGGCCTTGACGCGACCGGGATGGGGAGAAAGGAGAAGAATGCGGTTGCCGATCTTGATGGCCTCGGCAATCGAGTGCGTGACGAACAGAACCGTGAACTTCGTATCTTCCCAAAGTTGCAGGAGTTCATCCTGGCAGGTACGGCGGGTGAGAGCATCGAGCGAGGCGAATGGTTCATCCATGAGCAGGATGTCCGGCTCCATCGCCATGCCGCGAGCAATGGCCACACGCTGCTTCATGCCGCCGGAGAGCGTATGCGGATAAGCGTTCACGGCGCGGGTGAGATTGACCTTCTCGATATAGGCTCGCGCCTTGTCCTCAGCCTCCTTGCGCGGCAGCTTGCGGGCGATGAGCAAGGGGAACATCACGTTCTCCAGCACCGTTTTCCATGGCAGAAGCTGGTCGAATTCCTGAAAGACCATCATGCGGTCCGCGCCGGGCTTGGTGACGTCGCGACCTTTGATACGGATACTGCCTTGGCTCGGGTTCAAATAGCCGCCGACGGCTTTGAGCAATGTGGACTTGCCGCAGCCGGACGGTCCGAGCAGAACGAAACGGTCCGATTGATTGACTTGAAAGCTGACCCGGTCGGTCGCTGTCACGAGAATGCTGGGAGTTTTATAGCGCAGCGTCACGCCACAGACGTCGAGAAGAGCGGTCATGAGCAAAACCTGAAAAGGAGAGTGGGATGGCGCGCCCTGCCCTCCAGCAGGGCGCGCTGCTCATCAGCTACCTTTGAGATCGTGCGCTATCGGCAGGTAGTAATCCGTCCAGGCCTTGGGCATCGTCTTGAGGGTACCGACCTTATAGAGATGCTCGGCGAACTTCATCGTGCCCTGGGGCTCAAGGTTCCATTCCATCATGCCGGGCTGCTTCAGCCACTCGAGGAGATCCTCGGCACTGGTCTTGTCGCCGGTAATCTCCTTGTAGATGTCGACCGCAGTCTTCGTATCGGAACGGATGAAGTCCTGCGCCTCCTTTGAGGCGGCGCGCACCGCCTCGATGATCTTGGGGTTGGCTTCGGCGAACTTCGTCGTCGCGAAGAATTGGCCTTGAGTCAGCGGTCCGCCAATGATGTCCGGAGATTGCAAGATAACGCGGGCGCCCGGCACCTTCTTGAGCTCGATATATTGGAAAGGGGGCGCCGCGAAGTGGCTCTTGACCTCGTGTTCGGAGTTGGTCATGGCGACGACCGCGTCCGGATGGCCGAGCTGGACCGTGTTTGCATCGAGCTTGGACCATTGATCCTCACCGAAGAGCTTCCGACTTGCCATCTGGAGCAGGATGGCTTGCGTGGATACCTTGACGGTCGGCACCGCGATCTTGTCGCCTGGACCAAAGTCGTTCAGCGATTTGATCTTAGGATCATGGGTGACGAGCGCCAGCGGCTGGGCCGATGTAGCCACGATACCCTTTACGCCACCCTTCGTCCGCTCCCAGAGCAGCAGGAGATTGCCGACACCGGTGTTCACCATGTCGACGCCGCCGGACAAAAGCGCATCCGTCTGCGCACCGCCGCCGCTGAAGGTGATCCACTTGGTCGTGACATTCTGCAAACCTAGACGAGTGGCATGCTTCTCGATGAGATGCTGCTTCTCGATGATATGGGTGGGCAGATAGAGAATGCCGGGCTGGCGGGTAATCGAAATCTCGCTTTTCTGTTGAGCCGAGGCTGTGTTCGCGAGGGCGAATAACCCGAACGCAGCCGCTATACCGGCGCCAAGGCGCCTCATCTGCATTTTCATGGCGTTTCCTCTATGTGGCCCCTCTTACCGGGGGTTCCTGTGGTCAATTTCGGCCTTTTCTACCGATGAATGGGACGCTAATGCATTAGTGCATTTCATACAAGTATGCTATAAAGAACCAAATGAGAGTTCGGATTTCTCGGAATGATGTCGTCCAAGTCAGCACTTAAGCAGCCATTTTCCGCCCAGGCGATGGAGCGTCTGGAGCGTGGCCGTCAGGCGGCCCCTCAGGTTTTTGAGCGGTTGAGGGAGGCGATTCTATCTCTGGCCCTGCCTCCCGGCACGACCCTGTCGCGCGCCACCCTCGCCACGCAGTTCGGCGTCAGCTCCACACCGATTCGCGATGCCCTCATGCGCCTGGAAGAAGAAGGTCTTGTCGAGGTCTTCCCCCAACACGCGACCGTCGTCAGTCCGATCGACCTGACGCTCGCCCGCCAAGCGCATTTCCTGCGCCGTTCCCTGGAACTCGAAATCGTGCGAGGTTTGGCCCTTGCCCCCGACCCGCGTTTGGTTGCGCGCCTGAACGGCATCCTGGCCCAACAGCAATCCCTGATGGAGGCGCAGGACCTGGAGGCTTTCGAGGCAACGGACCAAGCCTTTCACAGGCATCTCTATGAAGCGGCCCAGATGCAGGATCTCTGGATACTGGTGCGCAGCCGGAGCGGACATATCGACCGCTTACGCAGGCTATACCTGCCGACTCCCGGCAAGATCCAGGGCATCGTGCAGCATCATAAGCTGATCGTGCAGGCCATCGCCGACGGCAGACCCGATGAGGCGCAGCAGCATCTTCGCGATCACCTTTCAGGGACCCTTGCGCACGTAGACGAGATCAGCGCGCGATTTCCTGGCTATGTCAGGGGATAGAGGTCAAGAATCCCGCTCAACGAGAGTTTCACTCAACAACTCTGGTTCTTCTGGTTCTCACGCCTGATAATGATTCCGCTCCCTATCTGCGAACATCCAGAATGGGTCAGATCAGGTCAGGACCTACGCCGCACGGCGGTGACATGGCTGATGCAACAAGGCGTCGATACGTGGGAAGCGGCAGGTCATCTCAGCATGAAAGAGCAGATGATCCGCGACGTTTATGGACATCACCACCCTGACTTTATGCGGAATGCGGCAGATCGGATTAGGAGGAAGGGAGTGCGGCAATGATTGTCGCAAGTCGGAATAGCAGAGCTTAGGAGAGCGAATTGTCTAATGAAATCAGTGGTGGGCCCGGCAGGACTCGAACCTGCAACCAGACCGTTATGAGCGGCCGGCTCTAACCATTGAGCTACAGGCCCTTTGAGGAAGGGTCTGGGGCTTTTAGCGGGAAAAGGGGTCGCTTCGCAACGGTGTAAAGCAGATCGGGCTTTGGATCCCGCCTCAAGGTTCTTCAGCCCGTCGGAGCAGCGTGCGCAAAAGTGGACTCGATTTTGCGGCTACGCGATGCTCTCATCCGATGTTTTAGGGCTTGAAGACCTCGATCTTCTCGTCGAAGCCTTCCACCTCATGCGCTCCGAGCGGCGCGGGATCGCCCCAGAGGTGTTCGACGAAAGGCTTGGACATGAGCAGCGGCTCGCCGAGGCGCTTGTTCAGTTCGGCGATGCGGCTTGCGAGATTCACGTCGCGGCCGATCACCGTGAAATCGAGGCGCCGGCCCGAGCCGACATTGCCGTAGGCGGCATCCCCATGGTGGAGCGCGATACCGATATTGATGGGAACGGGAAAGCGTCCCTCGCTGTTGGCAGCCTGGACCCGCCGAAGGGCCTTGGTGGCTGCCGAGAGCGCCGCTTGGGGCGCGCCGCCCGTGTCGTCGCCCCGGTCGCGGACGATGGCGAGAAGCCCATCGCCCAGGTATTTCAGCACCTCACCGCCTTCGTCCTCGATGGGCGGAACAAGGCAGTCGAAATAATTGTTCAAAAGCTCGACCGCATGTTCGGGGCTCAAGGTCGACGAGATATGCGTATAGTCCCGCATGTCAGCGAACAGGATCGCCGAGCGGATCCGCGTCACCTGCCCGCGCAGGATTGCGCCGGAGAGGATGGCGCGGTGGGGATCGTCGCCCACATAGATGCGCAGCACCTCGTCCAGCCGGTTGCTCGTTGCACGCAGTTCGAGCACCAGGGCAAAGGACGGCATGACGAGGCGGAGCGCCTTCAAGGCCTGCTCGCTGAACCCCTCGGGGGATCGGGTGGCAAAGGAGATGGCGTTTTCGGCCCCGTTGCTGAACCTCAGCGGGATCGTGAGATAGTGCCGGTATCCGGCTTCCTTCAGCTCCGGAATAATCGGAAAGAGAGCGTCCGGCGTTTCGGCGAAATCGAGCAGCAGCCATTCGCCGATGCGGTTCACGTAGGCGAAGGGACTCGACGCATAAACCGTCTCGCGGCGCTCGCCATGAGGAAGGTAGCGTACGATTGTGCCCTCCTCCCGGGTCCAGAAACGACCGATGCCCGCATATTCCGAATGCAGCGCCTCGATGGCCGAAGCCGCGCGGTCGATGGGAATGCCCAAGCCGCGCAACTGCTCGATGAAGCCGTTGAGGATCTCGCTCGGGTCGTCCATCCGCGCGGCTTCGGTCACGAGCCAGTCCCGAAGGGCGATGACGCGCGACAGGGTCTCCGGATCCAGGCTGCGGGCCAAAGCCAAGGGATCTTCCATGAGGTCGAGGGGCGGCAGAGAGAGCATCATACGGCCAAGGTGGGTTCCTGAACCCAATCCTGCAAGCATGGAAACGCGCTGAGTCTAAGATAGGTCGCGCGCGCTTGCCGGGTAGCTTTCGTTTTGACAGGGTCGGCCGTGAGGGCTAGAGCGGATCTCGTTTCGATGGAATCGAAACCCGCTCTCGAACTGATGGGGCATGCCGCATTGTCGGACGGAAAACCGGTTCCCCACTTTTCCTGAAAATGCTCAAGAGCCGAACCATGTCCACCATCGATACGCTTTTCGTCACCAAGGTCTACCGCGCGGAACTCACCGGTGCGAAGGCCGAACGTCTCAATTCCGAACTCGAAACCGCCTGCTGGTCCATCGCCGAGGATGACGAGGCCGGCCAGCGCTGGTGCGAGAAGAACGGTTATCCGGGCTACACCTCCTACGCCTCGCTGGACGATCTGCCCTGGCGGATTCCGGTTTTCGGGGAGCTGCTCAAGGCCCTCAACACCCATGTGGCGGCCTTCGCAAAGGAACTCGAATTCGACCTCAAGGGCCGCAAGCTCGAGCTCGACAGCCTGTGGATCAACATCCTGCCTCAGGGCGGCGTGCATACCTCGCATATCCACCCCCATTCGGTGGTGAGCGGCACCTATTACGTCACGATTCCGGATGGAGCGAGCGCGCTCAAGCTCGAGGATCCGCGCCTCGGCTTCATGATGGCGGCCCCGCCGCGCAAGGCCAAGGCCAAGCCCGAAAACCGTCAATTCGCCTACATGACACCGAAACCCGGCACCATCCTGCTCTGGGAGAGCTGGCTGCGCCACGAAGTGCCCCTGAACGAGGCCGAGAGCGAGCGCATCAGCATCAGTTTCAACTACGCCTGGCGCTGATCCGGCAAAGTCGGGCTTTTACGAGATGTGGCCTCTCGGCCGCTCATGCGGCAGGAACACCGTGAGAAGCCCGATGGACGGCAGGAACGAGCAGACGCGATAGACCGTCTCGATGCTCGTCCAATCGGCCAGCTCGCCCAGGATCGCGGCGCCCAGGCCTCCCATCCCGAAGGACAGGCCGAAGAACAGGCCGGCGATCATGCCCACCCGTCCCGGCACCAGCTCCGTCGCATAGACGAGGATGGCCGAGAAAGCCGAGGCCAGGATCAGGCCGATGACGACGCTGAGCACGCCGGTCCAGAAGAGGTTGGCGTAGGGCAGGATCAGGGTGAAGGGCAGAACGCCGAGGATCGAGAACCAGATCACATATTTGCGCCCAATCCTGTCGCCGATGGGCCCGCCGAGGACCGTGCCCGCGGCCACGGCGCCGAGGAAGATGAACAGGTGCAGCTGCGCATCCTGCACCGAAAGCTGGAACTTCGAGATCAGGTAGAAGGTGAAGTAGCTGGTGATACTCGCCGTATAGAAGTTCTTCGAGAACACGAGCAGCATCAGGATCGTGATCGACCAGAAGATCCGCTTTCGCGAATGGGCAGATCTGATCTCCGCCGAACGCGGCTTGGCCCGCAAGGCGACGAGCTTGTCTCGATACCACCGCCCGACCTGGGACAGGATGATCATCGCCAGAAGCGCGACGGCGGAGAACCAGGCGATGCTGGGCTGTCCCAAAGGCACGACGATGAAGGCGGCGAGCAGCGGGCCGATGGCGGTGCCCGCATTGCCGCCGACCTGGAAGATCGACTGCGCCAGACCATGCCGCCCTCCCGAGGCCAATCGCGCGACGCGGGAGGATTCCGGATGGAAGACGGAGGAGCCCATGCCCACCAAAGCCGCGGCGAGCAACAGGAGCGGATAGGAATTGGCGCGGGAGAGGGTGAGCAGGCCGACCAGCGTGAAACCCATGCCGACGATGAGGGAGAACGGGCGCGGCTTCTTATCGGTGTAGTAGCCCACCATCGGCTGCAACAGCGAGGCGGTGAGCTGGAAGGTGAGTGTGATCAGCCCGATCTGTCCGAAATCGAGTTGATAGGCAACTTTCAGAATGGGATAGATCGCCGGGATTAGCGATTGGATAAGGTCGTTCAGGAAGTGGGAAAAGCTGATCGCCGCCAGGATCGGAACGGTCACTCCATCTGCCATGGTGCGAACGGGCGTTGCGGGAATGATCGGCGATTTCGTGTCCATGGCATTCTTTTCGAGAGGCCGAGGGGACGTTCAGCCTCGATTGGAGCATTCTTGCAGTCGGCTATAGACCAGAAAAGCCCCTATCTCTCCACTTGATTACGCAATGCTGGGTTGCCGGGTAGGCATCCCCGACCCGCCGGATCTCACGAAAACATGCGATCCCGCTTCGAAAGCCTGGGCTTTCCCGCACCCTCCTCTAAGTGAATCTTGAGGACTCCGTCCTCTTGCCGGGACGGGTCCGCTCCTGAATCTCAAGGCCCAACGAAAGTTCCATCGCTCATGCCGCAGCCGAGTTGGCGAGAGGTGATTTTCTCGATCAAGACCTTCGGCGCGGCGATGCTGGCTCTCTACATCGCCTTCCTGCTCAGCCTGACCCAACCGAGCTGGGCCATGCTGACCGCGTTCGTGGTCTCCCAGCCCATCACCGGAATGGTCGTCGCCAAGTCGATCTTCCGCGTCACGGGAACCGTGGTGGGGGCAATCATGGCGCTCGTGCTGGTGGGCCTGTTCGCGCAGGCGCCGCCGCTTTTCCTCGTGACGCTGGCCCTATGGATCGGGACCTGCACCTTCACGTCGGTGCTGCTGCGCGACGCGCCCGCCTCCTACGGCACCGTGCTATCGGGCTATACGGCCGCGATCATCGGGATCCCGGCCGCCCTCGCCCCGGAAACCGCCTTCGATTATGCGGTCGGCCGCTGCCTGGAAATCACGCTCGGCATCGGCTGCGCGACGCTCGTCAGCCAGATCGTCTTTCCGAGATCGGCCAGCGAAGCCCTGAAGGCCTCCGTGGACGCTACCCTGGCCGCCGCCGCACGCTGGATCGGCGACATGGTGCGGGGGGAAATCCCGCCCGACAGACTTCTTGCGGACCAGCGCAACCTCATCGCCGATGTGATCGCTCTTGACGCATTGAGGATTTTCTCGACCTTCGACACGCCTTCGGTGCGGGCGGCCGGCGACGTGGCGCGCCACCTGCAGGGGCAGATCCTGACTCTCCTGGCGCTTCTCGTATCGATCAACGACCGCATCGTGCTGCTGCGAAGCCGCACAACCGGGAAACTGGAAGCCCTGCAGCCTGTGCTGAGCGAGGTGGGAAACCTCTTCGACCGGGAGGATCTTTTTCAAACCGACGCGACTCGCGAGGCTGCCGTCAGGAATCTCGAGACCGAAATTGCAGGAAGAGTGCCATCGCTGGACGACATGATCCGCGATCCTGGAAGCATCATCGTCCGCAACATCCTGCTGCGCCTGCGCGATGCGCTCGATACATGGCGGCGCATCCTAGCCTTGCGCGAAAGCCTGTTCTCCGGACGCAGCATGAGGCTGCATGAAGCCGCGCCATCGACCGCTCGCTATCGGGATGTCGCGCTTGCCCTCGTCGCAGGCGGCATATCGACAACTGCCGTTCTCGCCACGTCCGCATTCTGGATTGCATCCGGCTGGCCCCACGGCAGTTCCGCGGTCATCTTCAGCGGCGTCATCTGCAGCATTCTTGCCTCCCTCGACGATCCGGCGACCGCAGCCGCGAATTTCCTGCGCATGACCTTGATCTCCGCCATAGCGGCGGCGATCTATCTCTTTGCCATCTTTCCCACCATCGATGGTTTTCCATCGCTGCTGATGGTGCTGCTACCGTTCTACCTGCCTTTCGGCGTTCTGCTTGCACTTCCAGGCTCCGGCACGAAAGTGACGCCGCTCGGCTTGAATCTCGTCGCCCTGCTCGGCCTTTCCAACACGACCGTGCAGACCGACTTCGCGAATTTCATTAATACGGCAACCGCTCTTCTCGCCGGCATCGCCGCAGGCGTGCTGATGTTCCGGATCCTGCGTCCGCTCGGTGTCGAATGGACGATCAGACGCATCCGCCGCGGCGTCATGAAGGATCTGCAAACCTTGGCCTTCGCCGAAACACGGATCGACCGGAACCGGTTTGCGAGCCGGATGTTCGACCGCATCAATGCCATCTTCTCCCGCGTGGATATCGCGCGGCCCGATCAGCAGCGAATGATGCGCGGCGTGCTCACGGCCTTGCGCATCGGCTTCAATATCCTGGCGCTGCGTTCGATCCGGCGAAAGCTGCATCCCACCGCGAAGCACGCGATCGATCGCGTGCTTGCGGAACTCGGCTGGCATTTCCGCAACCTCAAGAATGGGACGCCGAGCACGACTGCGCCGCCCGATCTCGGACGAGCCGTCAAGACCCTCCTCGAACATCGGTCTCCGGCGACGGTGGATGCGCTGACGGCACTGGTGGCGATTGGGAGCGCCTTCGACCGGCATCGGGATTTCTTCGGACTCGCGCAGCCTTATACGCTCCCCGCCGCCCTCGGTGCGGAGGCGCCCGTATGATCAAGGAAATCGACCTGTTCGGCGTCTTCCTTCCGCCCATGGTGGCCTATGCGGCCGTTGCGGCCGTGCTCTGGCTCGCCTTACGCAAAGTCCTCACCTGGATCGGCATCGATCGTTTTGTCTGGCATCCCGCGCTTTTCAATACGGCGCTCTATGTTCTCGTTCTGGCCGGCTGCGTCATGGCTGTCTTTCATTGGGATCGTTGAACCGTGCTCGTGTCTCGAACTGTCCGTGTGGTCGTGACGACATTGATCGTCGCATTGGCGGTCGTAGCAGGCTGGTTTGCGTGGCGGCTTTACGTCGAGACGCCTTGGACCCGGGACGGGCGCGTGCGTGCGGATGTCATCCAGATTGCCGCGGAAGTCTCCGGCACGGTGGCCGAGATCCGTGTGAAGGACAACGAGATGATCAAGAAGGGCGATGTGCTTTTCGTCATCGACCCGGAGCGCTACCGTTTCGCGCTGGCGCAGGCCGAAGCCAATGTGGAGGCCCGGGAGAAGGCACTGGAGCAGCGCCGCCGCGAACTCGACCGGCGCGCGCGTCTGTCGAGCGCGTCCATCACGGTGGAGGCTCGGGAGCAGGCGGAAACGGCTGTCGCCCTTGCGGAAGCGGCCTATGATGAGGCCCTGGCCGCTCTCAACACCGCCCGCCTCAATCTCGACCGGACAATCGTGCGCGCGCCGGTCAACGGCTATGTCACCAACCTGCAGATCCATGCCGGCGATTACGCGGTGGCGGGCAAGCCTTCGCTCGCCATCGTCGACAGCGATTCGTTCTACGTGGCGGGTTATTTCGAGGAGACGAAGCTGCGCAATCTCCGCAAAGGCGACAAGGCCAGCGTGAGATTGCTCGGCTTCCCTGACGAGATCGACGGGCATGTGGAAAGTATCGCGCGGGCGATTGCCGACCGCGAGATATTGCAGGGTTCGGGCGATCTCATCGCCAACGTCAATCCGACCTTCAGCTGGGTACGCCTTGCCCAGCGGATTCCTGTACGGATCGCGCTGGACCGCGTGCCCGAAACCGTGCGCCTGAGCGCGGGAATGACGGCGACGGTCGTCGTGCGGCCCGATGAGCGTCCGGCACCGCCGCGGTCTTGAGCGAGGCGCCTATTTCCCGGTTTCGTCCCACTCGTAGATCTGCTCGGGCCCGTCGGCTCCGTCCACAACCTCTTCCTCGACTTCGCGGAATATGATCTTGACCTGCGGCACGACGCTCTCGTCGCCCTGCTGGACGCGCTCGAAGCGCAGCAGGTCGTAATAGGCGCAGCGCGACCGTCCGGGATAGGAGCGGCACACGCCGGGCCTCGCGTGGTAGATCGTGCAGCCGCGTGTCTTCTGGTCGAGGAAGGTGCAGGTCTTCTCGAAGATCACGTCCTTGACCCGTTTCAGGACGCGCTCGCCGTCATACTCCGTCGTATAGCGCCGCTGCGCTTCCTCGAAGGACACGCCGAAATGCTTCGCCAGACGCGTAATGTCGCGCTTCGTCACCGCCACGCGCTCGTAGATCGAGCAACAGAAGGCCGGGCACTTGTTGCAATCGAAATAGACGCGAGGCTGATCGTCCTTGATGACCCGTTCGGCCATGCGCGCTCCTTTTGAATTCAGTTAGGTTATCATGGTTGGTCGGTGAGGAGTTTCAATAGACGCAGATCGTCACGCTATCGTTAAACCAGGCCCGAGGTGTCATCCACCGTTTCCTGCAGGCGCCGATAGGTTCCCGCACTCTGTGGCTTGATGAACAGTGTGGTGATCTCGGGGTGCGCCTCCCGCACCTTCGCCTCGATGCGCGTGACGCAGGCCTCGATGTCGGGCGTCCGCAGATCGTCCGAAAACTCGGCACTGAGAGCGGCGACGACCTGGTTCGGAGCGAGATGCACCGTCAGCACACCGTTGGCGCGCTCGACGGCAGGATCCGCCTGCGCGATGGCCAGGATCGATTTCTCCAGCCTCGCATGAGCCGCCTCACCGATCAGAAGGCCCTTCGTCTCCCGGGCCAGGAACAGTGCGGTGACGGTAAGCACGGCGCCGATGCCGAGGGACGCGATGCCGTCGAGCTCCGGCCGGTCGAAGAAATGTGCGGCCGCGATACCCACAAGCGCGATGGCGAGACCGGCAAGAGCCGCGCTGTCCTCGAACAGTACGGTGAAGGTGGTCGGATCCTTGCTTTCCCGCACGGCCCTGAAATAGCCGAGCGGCCCTTTCGCCTTGCGGAACTCCTTCAGAGCGACCCACCAGGAAGCGCCCTCGAACAGAAACGACAACCCCAGCACGGCATAGGCGATCGCCGGGCTTTCCATGGGCGCGGGATTGCGGATGTGAATGATGCCCTCATAGAAAGAAACGCCCGCGCCGAGCGAGAAAATCAGAAGCGCAACGATGAAGGTCCAGAAATAGAGTTCGCGCCCATGGCCGAGAGGATGCGCGCGATCCGGCGGCTTGGCCGCACGGTACATGCCGTAAAGCAGGAGCAGCTCGTTGCCCGTATCCACAAGCGAGTGCACGCCCTCGCTCAGCATGGCCGAGCTTCCGGTCCATGCCGCCGCCGCGAACTTCGTGATCGCGATCAGCAGATTGCCGATGAGCGCCGCGTAGATGACTTTCCTGGATGAGGTCTGTGCCGCCATGCCTGTCCTGCCTCGTCAGAAGCAGAACGGCCAAGTCTTTGCTTCAGTTGCAAAGCGCTCTTCGAAAATGCAGATATCCGGCCGGAACATGTCGAGCGTTCCGGCCGGAGGTTTTTTAGTCAGCCCTAGCGGTCGGCGCAGGGCGAAGGCCTTTACTCGGCAGCCTGGGTGATTACTTCGCTCGGCGACAGGCCCATGCGCTCGGCAACACCCAGCCCATAGGCCTTGTCGGCCAAGTAGAAGTGAACGATCTGGCGCTTGACGATGTCGAGCGGCACGCCCTGCATCGCCTCGGCGATGTTGCTCACGAGCTGGGCCTTCTGATCGTCCGACATCAGGCGGAACAGCGCGCCGGCCTGGCTGTAATCGTCGTTGCCGGCGCGGTGATCGTAACGGTCCGCATCGCCGGAGATCTTGAGCGGCGGCTCGGCGGCGCGACTATCCTGCGTCGGTCCGTTGAAGGAGTTCGGCTCGTAATAGGCATCGCCCCGGTTCGGGATATCCGAAAGCATCGCGCCATCCGCGTGATAATGCGCGACCGGGCAGCGCGGACGGTTCACCGGCAGCGCCTCGTAATGGGTGCCGACGCGGTAGCGGTGCGCATCCGCATAGGCGAAGATGCGGCCCTGCAACATCTTGTCGGGCGAGAAGCCGATGCCCGGCACGATGTTGGATGGCGAGAAGGACGATTGCTCGACTTCCGCGAAATAGTGCTGCGCATTCCGGTTCAGTTCCAGAATGCCGATCTCGTTCAGCGGGTAATCCGCATGCGGCCACACCTTGGTGAGATCGAACGGGTTGTAGGGGGTCTTCTCCGCATCGGTCTCAGGCATGATCTGCACGCAGACGCGCCAGCGTGGATAATCGCCCTTCTCGATGGCCTCGTAGAGATCGCGCTGGGCGCTCTCGCGGTCGGTAGCGATGACGGCTTCACCCTCGCGGTTCGACCATGTCTTGATGCCCTGCATCGACTTGAAGTGGAACTTCACCCAATAGCGCTCGCCTGCCTCGTTGAGGAACGAGTAGGTGTGCGAGCCGAAGCCGTGCATGAAGCGGTAGCCCTGCGGCAGGCCGCGATCAGAAAACAGAATCGTGACCTGATGCAGGCTTTCCGGCGACAGGCTCCAGAAATCCCACATGGCGGTGGGGCTGCGCAGGTTCGTCGACGGATGGCGCTTCTGGGTGCGGATGAAGTCGGGGAACTTCACCGGGTCGCGCACGAAGAAGACCGGCGTGTTATTGCCGACCACGTCCCAGTTGCCTTCCTCGGTATAGAACTTCACCGAGAAGCCGCGCACGTCGCGCTCGGCATCCGCCGCGCCGCGCTCGCCGGCAACGGTCGAAAAGCGCAGGAAAACCTCGGTCTTCTTGCCGATCTCGGAGAAGAGCTTGGCCTTGGAATATTTCGTGATGTCCTGCGTCACCGTGAAGGTGCCGTAGGCGCCGGAACCCTTCGCATGCACGACGCGCTCGGGAATACGCTCGCGGTTCTGGTGAGCCAGCTTCTCGATGAGCTGGTAATCCTGCAGCAGCAGCGGACCGCGCGGGCCGGCGGAAATCGAATTCTGGTTATCGGGAATCGGCGCGCCCGCCGTCGTGGTCATGGTCGGTTTCGACATGGTGGTCCTCCTGGGGATCGCACCATTGCCGATGCCTTTACGTTAGTCCAATTTTATTGTCTGAACGCAACGATCAGTTTAATTTATCGCCATGATCACCCTGCGCCAGCTTCGTTATCTCACTGCCATAGCCGAGACGTGCCATTTCGGCCGGGCGGCGAAGCTCTGTCATGTGACGCAGCCTGCGCTTTCCATGCAGATTCAGGAGCTTGAGCAATCCCTAAATCTTCATCTCGTCGAGCGCCGTCGCAACTCCATTGCACTGACGGCGGAGGGTCATGAGATCGCTCGGCGCGCCTCTGCGATCCTCGCCTCCGTCGCGGATCTTGAGGATTACGCCCGCCGGGAGAAGCCGCCGCTGGTCGGGCCTCTGCGGCTCGGCATCATTCCCTCGATTGCCCCCTACCTGCTTCCCAAGGCCCTCCCCGCGCTTCATCGCCATCACCCGGATCTAGACCTGCGTATCCGGGAGACCCAGACGGCCGCCCTGATCGATGAACTCGTCCGGGGAGATCTCGACCTCATTGTCGTCGCACTTCCCATCGACCGGCCGGAACTCGACACGATCAGCGCCTTTCAGGATCGCTTCCTGGTCGCCCGGCAGGCCCGGGCGGATGCGGTGGACACGCGGATGAACCCGGCCGATCTCGCCTCCGAACATCTTCTGCTGCTGGAAGAGGGCCATTGCCTGCGCGATCAGGCGCTCAGCGTCTGTAGTTCCCTATCACCCGATATCCATGCGGCCTTCGGCGCCTCCAGCCTCTCGACGGTGATGCATCTTGTTGCCAACGGCTATGGCGTGACGCTCCTGCCGGAAATGGCGGCGCAGATCGAAGGGATGGAGCGGGTCCAGCTCGTCCGCTTCGCCGAGCCGGAGCCCGTGCGCACAATCGGCCTTGCATGGCGCCGCTCGTCCTCACGGAAGACCGATGCGAAAGCGCTTGCGCAGGTGCTGATGGAAGCACGATCATGAACAAGCACAGCGTGGGAAGCCCTGAGGCTGCCTTTCGGGGTTGCGCTGCACTTTCCGGGGATTTCCGTTCATGATCCGAGACCCTCTTTTGCGCCTCGCCGTCGCTTTCGCGATCGGCCTCCTGATCGGTCTGGAGCGCGGCTGGAAGCAGCGCGAAGAAGCCGAGGGAGAGCGCACGGCGGGCCTGCGCACCTACACGCTCGCTAGCGTGCTCGGCGGCGTGTCGGCGGTTCTGGCCCAGGAGACGAGCCCGGTCTTCCTGGGTCTGTCCTTTCTCGGCTTCGCCCTCGGCTTCAGCGCCTTTGCCTGGCTGGAGGCCAAGACCGAGCGCAATTTCAGCGTCACCGGCGTCGTCGCCGCCCTTCTCGCCTTTGCGCTGGGTGCCTATGCCGTGCTCGGCGATCTTCAGGTAGCGGTCGCGGCGAGCGTGATCGTGACCCTGACCCTGGCGCTCAAGCAACCGCTCCATGCCTGGCTGCGACAGCTGACCTGGCCGGAGATCAGGTCGACCCTGATCCTTCTGGCAATGACCTTCCTGTTCTTGCCGCTGCTGCCCAATCGGACCATCGATCCATGGGGTGCCATCAACCCCGCCGCGATCTGGCTTCTCGTCATCATCCTCAGCAGCATCTCCTTCGTCGGATATTTCGCCATCCGCATCATGGGCAGTCAGGCGGGCATCGCCATGGCGGCGCTCGCGGGCGGGCTTGCCTCCTCGACCGCCACGACCCTGACCCTCAGCCGCCTTGCTAAGGAGGATCCCGCAGCAAGTCCCCTGGTGGCCGGAGGCATTCTGCTGTCGGGCTCCGTGATGGTCGCGCGGATCATCGTCATCGCGAGCGCAATCAACGTCGCCCTTCTCGTGCCGCTTGCCTGGACCTTCGGCTTGGCCGGGCTCGTTCTTGTCCTCGCGGCGGCCCTTCTGCTGTTCAGGCAAAGTTCGGAATCGGCGCGCCCTAAGCTGCAATTGAAGAACCCTCTCGATCTGAGCGCCGCGTTCAAGCTCGCCGCCCTCGTCGTGGCCATCAGCCTCATGGCCAAGGTCGTGACAACCTATGCGGGGGAAACCGGCCTCAACATCCTTGCGGCGCTCTCGGGCATCGCAGATGTGGACGCCATCACCCTGTCCTTTTCCCGCCTGTCGCTAGGCGGCATCGACGTGACGGCGGCGGTCATCGGCATAGGCATCGCGGCGGCAGTGAACACCATCGTCAAGGCGGGCATGACCTTCGCGGTCGGGACGCGCAAGGCAGGCTGGATCGTCGGCGCCGCCAGCGCCGCCGCCATCGCGACGGGTGGATTGGTGCAATTCTTCCGCATGTCTTGAGGATCTTAGAGCGGGTTTCGATGGGATCGAACCCGCTCTCGCATGGAAGGAAATGCCGCATTTTCGGACGGAAAACCGGTTCCCACTTTTCCTGAAAATGCTCTGGGCGATCACTTCACCAACAGCCGCAGCACGAAGGGCAGCAGCAGCGCCGTGACGAGGGCATTGAGCCCCATCGCGATGCTGGCAAAGGTCCCGGCCAGCGAATTGACCTGAAATGCCCTTGCGGTTCCGATCCCATGCGAGGCGAGCCCGACGGCGAAGCCGCGCGCCCGCCAATCCGTCATGCGCAAGCCGTTCATGAGCGGCGTTACCATGACGGACCCGATGACTCCGGTGAGCATGACGAGAATGGCCGTCAGCGCCGGGTCTCCGCCCAGCGTCTCCGTGATGCCCATGGCGACGGGAGCGGTGACGGATTTCGGCGCGAGCGAGACGAGGATGGAACGCGGAATGCCGAAGAGCTGCGCCACCGCAACCGCCGATATGATCGCGGTGACGGATCCCGCCACCAGCGCCAGCACCATGGGCGTAAGCGAGCGCAGCACGATGCGCCGGTTGTCGTAGAGCGGGATCGCGAGCGCCACCGTCGCCGGGCCGAGCAGAAAGTGAACGAACTTCGCTCCTTCGAAATAGACCGGATAGGAGGTCCCGGTCGCCCACAGCACGAGGGCGATCAGGATCACCGACATCAGCACCGGATTGCACAGGGGATGGCGGCCCGTCGCCAGAGAGATGCGATCCGAGATCACATAGGCGCCGAGGGTCACGGTGAGCCAGAGCAGCGGTGTCTGCGAAAGGTAGACCCAGAGGGCGAAGGACTGGTCACTCATGGTCTTTGTCCTGATGCGAAGCCTCGATCGACGAGCCGGTCAGCCGGGACACGATCACGAAGGTCAGGACCGTCACGATCAGAGTCAGAAACGTGGAGACGAGAAGCGCGACGGCAAGACCCGTCCCGTAATCCGCCAGCACATCGAGCCGCTGCACGACACCGACCCCGGCCGGGATGAACAGCAACGAGAGATGGGCGAGAAGCCCCTTGCCGGTCGAATCCAGATTCCTCCCGAATTCGGGCAGCACATTCCTGACTCGATCACGCATGCTCAAGCCGACGAGCAGGAACACCATTCCAAGCACCGGGCCGGGAACAGGCCACCCGAAACCACGGGCGACCACCTCGCCCAGAAGCTGGCAAAACAGAATTATGGTCAGACTGACGATCATGATGGCTCTCGAAGGCGAAGTGGCCTCCACGCGGGAACATGGCTCTTCTCGCTCTGTATCATCGGTTATAGCGCGAAGGGACACCGAGTACCGCATGCCAGACCGTCAGCACCGGCAACGCCGCTATTGCATGAGAATGCTCGTCGAGCCGACAGTTCAGCCAACCAAGCACTTGATATTACTCGAAGATGAATCCAGATCGGATTGCCGCATTCTTGCTACAATGAAACTTAATAACAATTATCGCGGCAGGATGAGCTGGAGCTTCTGGCAGCCGGCGAAAACTTGAGAGAATTGCCGGGATCGATGGGCCTTCCAGGATCAGCGCCAAAGAATAACTCCGCGTTATGGAAGAGAGCTCAGACGCTGCCGACATTTCCCGACGCGAAGAAATGGAGCCTCCTGGCCTCGCTCGCCGTTCATGCTCTTGTGTTATGGGCGTTGATTATCCTTCCAGCCTCCGAGAGGTCCTTTCCACTCCTTGAAGAGAACCTGTCGGTTGAAATCTGGACGCCGGGACAATGGGAGGAGCTTGCACCCAGAGAGAAACCACAGAATCTGGATGAAAGCCCTATTCCGTCGCCAAGAGCCGAGGCCGCCCCCAGCTCAGGCTCCGAGCCTGTTCCCGATGCTGAGGCGAAACATTCCGAGCCGCCGCCGGCCGAGCAGAAACCCCGTAATTCAGTAACGATCCGCGCAACGAAGATTCTTTCCGGAGCAGTCCTCTCTCATCCGCTCAGCCGGAAGATGGCAAACGTGCTTCCCTTGCTCGAAGAAGGAACTCGCTTGGAGCAAATATGCGGAATAGAGGCCATGGCCCAGATCGCGGCAGCGCTTAAACAATTCAAGCCCGACCGGGTCGTTGCTTACGCCATGGCGGACGTGAAGATTACGACCAACACCGTCCTGGCCGATGGCGCTGCATTTCGCAGCGACCGGCAGTGGTACGATCTGAAATTCAAATGCCAATTCGGGGCCGATCGTCACTCGATACAGTCCTTTGAGTTTTCGGTTGGCGATGCAATCCCGAAAAAACTCTGGGAGACTCATAATCTTCCTGAGATCTATTAAACAGAAGCGTTGGCCTCGGCATCCTTGCGCTGCGGCCGTCGCTGCCAATCCACCCTGCGCAGTCCATTGGTAGAAAATCCGCGAGGCGTGCAGTTCAGAGCTCGGTAAGCCGATTGATGCCGAGTCCCAAAAACAAGGGAGCGCCCCCATAAGGGACGCTCCCATATCGAAACGCTCGAACGAGCATGCGGGTCGAAAATTCGCTATTTCAAACCGCTTAATTGTCCAGGAAGCTCCTGAGCTTCCGGCTGCGTGAGGGATGCTTCAGCTTGCGGAGCGCCTTCGCCTCGATCTGACGAATGCGCTCGCGGGTCACCGAGAATTGCTGGCCGACTTCTTCCAACGTGTGGTCGGTGTTCATGCCGATGCCGAAGCGCATGCGCAGCACGCGCTCTTCGCGCGGCGTGAGCGAGGCGAGAACGCGGGTCGTGGTCTCGCGCAGGTTCGACTGGATCGCGGCGTCGATGGGCAGGATCGCCATCTTGTCCTCGATGAAGTCGCCGAGATGCGAATCCTCCTCGTCGCCGATAGGCGTTTCGAGGGAGATCGGCTCCTTGGCGATCTTCAGGACCTTGCGCACCTTTTCCAGCGGCATGGCGAGCTTCTCGGCCAGTTCCTCCGGGGTCGGTTCGCGGCCGATCTCGTGCAGCATCTGGCGCGAGGTGCGGACGATCTTGTTGATCGTCTCGATCATGTGCACCGGAATGCGGATCGTGCGGGCCTGGTCGGCGATCGAACGGGTGATCGCCTGCCGGATCCACCAGGTGGCGTAGGTCGAGAACTTGTAGCCGCGACGGTACTCGAACTTATCGACAGCCTTCATCAGGCCGATATTGCCCTCCTGGATCAGGTCCAGGAACTGCAGGCCGCGGTTCGTGTACTTCTTGGCGATGGAGATCACGAGGCGCAGGTTCGCCTCGATCATTTCCTTCTTCGCCTGCCGGGCCTCGCGCTCGCCCTTCTGCACCATCAGGACGATGCGGCGGAACTCCTGGATTTCCAGGCCCGTCTCGGAGGCGAGATTGTGGATCTGCTCGCGCAGGTCATGGATCTGGTCCTTGCCCTTGGCGACGAAGTCCTTCCAGCCCTTGCCGCCGAGCTTGGAGACGCGCAGCACCCATTTGGGATCGAGTTCCCAACCCTGGTAATGCTTGAGAAATTCCTCGCGGGCGACGCCGTGGCTCTCCGCAAAGCGCATCAGGCGGCCCTCATGGGAGATGAGCCGCTTGTTGATGTCGTAGAGCTGCTCGACCAGGGCTTCGATGCGGTTGTTGTTGAGCGAGAGCGACTTCACGCTCGTAACAATGTCTCCCTTGAGCGTCTTGTACTTGCGCTCCTGGGCCGGGGTCAGCTGCTTGTTCTGCAGGCGCTGCTCCACGTGCTCGACCTGGAGACGACGCAGCTTCTTGTAATTGTCGGCGATGGAATCGAAGGTCTCGAGAACGCGCGGCTTCAGCTCGGCTTCCATGGCCGAGAGCGACACGTTGTTCTCAAGGTCGTCGTCATCCAAGTCGCCTTCCGGCGGCGTGGCGCCCTCGCCATCCTCGGCGGCGGCTTCTTCCTCACCCTCGGCGATATCCTCGCGCGGCGCACCCTTGCCATCCGGACCGGCATAGGTCGCCTCAAGGTCGATGATGTCGCGCAGGAGCACCCGGCCCTCGACCAGCTCGTCACGCCAGATGATGATGGCCTGAAAGGTCAGCGGGCTCTCGCAGAGGCCCGCGATCATGGCCTCGCGACCGGCCTCGATGCGCTTGGCGATGGCGATTTCGCCCTCGCGGGAGAGAAGCTCCACCGAGCCCATTTCGCGCAAGTACATGCGCACGGGATCGTCCGTGCGGTCTGTCGGCTCCTTGGCCGTGGTCTCGCGGACGACGACGGCGCGGGTCTGGGAGGCTTCGACGAGGTCGCCGCCTTCGGCTTCCTCCTCCTCCGCCTCGGCCTTCTCGCCTTCCTCGGCTTCTTCGGACTCGACCACGTTGATGCCCATCTCGGACAATTGGCCAAGCACGTCCTCGATCTGCTCCGAGGAGAACTCCTCGGAAGGCAAGACCTCGTTCAGCTCGTCATAAGTGACATAGCCGCGCTTTTTCGCGAGCTTGATCATCCGCCGAACGGCGGCATCGGTCAGATCGAGAAGAGGCCCGTCGCTCTGCTGCTCCGGAGCCGCGGTCTCGCCTTCATCCCGTTCGGTTGCCTTCGTTGCCATGCTTTGCACTACTCCGGCGCTCCACCGATCCCCCTCCGGATCGGAGATGCGCGAATGGGCGGCAAAGCCGACCAGCTCCACCACCCGAGAATCCGTTCCAACTCATAAACAGTGAGTCGCTTGACTAACCGTTAACCATCTCCCCGCTCAGTCCGCATCCCTCCGCCTTTGCCGGACGGCCGACGCATGGGCGTCAGTGATCCCGGTGGACAACGCCGTTGTCCAGGTCGGCCTCGGCACCCTCGACGGAAGACAATTGGTTTTGGACCTCTCGCAGCCAAGCGAGATTGGCCTCATTGTCGTCTTCGGCAAGCGCGCGTTCAGCGGCCCGAAGTTCGCTATGTAACGTGCGTGCGCGGCGATGCAAGGTGATGGCTTGCCTCAATGCGTCTTCAAGCCGCAAGGGATCCGCATGCGAATCGAGCATCCAGCGGTCGCCGGGACGCACCAGAGAGGTCAATCTTTCCGCCACCTGGGCCAGACCCGACCGCTCCAGACGGGCCTGCATCACGCCCGGACCGGCTGGCTCGCCATGGGCCGCATCATCGATCAGAAGGCGCCGCAAACCTTGCGCACCCTTCCCCTCAAACTCAAGCTCAGCAAGGATTTCAGCGTGGTGTTGCAGCATCTCCGGATGGGCCAGGAAGGCGCACAGGATCATCGCTTCGCGGGGCGACTCGGCCGTGCCGCCAGTGAAAAGAGCGCTGCGCGCCAGGAGCGGGCTGACGCTCAAACGGGCGCTCGGCGTCGTTGGGGAAGGTCCCCACCGGTCGCGCCGCGAGCCACCGCCCTGACGATTGAAACGTCCAGGCCGAAGATCGGGATTTTGCACCGTTAAGCGCGCTTCGACCTCCTCCCGATAGTACCGTTTGAGGGTTTCGTCGCGAATCAGTGCAAGCGATTCGCGCAGGCGATGCTCCAGAGCCGCCTTCCGTTCCGGCGTATCGAGCGGCCCCGCCTCCATCTCCCGCGCCCAGAGAATGTCGATGAGGGGCCTCGCCGCGGCTAGCACCCGCTCGACGGCGGCCGCGCCGCCCGACCGGGCGAGGTCGTCCGGATCCTGCCCCTCGGGCAGCAGGGCGAAGCGCAGGGATTTGCCGGCGCTCAGGTTCGGCAGGGCGATATCGAGCGCCCGATAGGCGGCCCGCCGCCCGGCCTTGTCGCCGTCGAAACAGAGGATGGGCTCGTCCGCCATGCGCCAGAGCAGCGCGAGCTGGTCCTCCGTGAGCGCCGTGCCGAGGGGTGCGACCGCATGGGTAAAGCCCGCGACGCTTAAGGAAATCACGTCCACATAGCCCTCGACCGCGATGACCGTGCCTTTGTCATGGGCGGGCTTGCGGGCAAGATGGTAGTTGTACAGAAGCCGTCCCTTGTTGAAGAGCGGCGTATCCGGCGAGTTCAGATATTTCGCCGAGACTTCCGCGCTCATGGCGCGCCCGCCGAAGGCGATGACCCGGCCGCGCACGTCGCAGATCGGGAACATCACCCGGTCCCGGAAGCGGTCATAGGGAATCTTCACATCCTCGCCGGAATAGAGAAGCCCGGCCTCCTCCATCATCTCGATGGGGATGCCCTTCCCGGCCAGATGATCGCGCAGGGCATAGCGCTCCGGCGGCGCATAGCCGATGCGGAAACGCTCCTGCGTCTCGCGGCTCAGGGAACGGCCGGCGAGGTAATCCCGCGCCTTCAACCCGAAACGTCCCTGGAGCGAGGCCATGAAGAAATCCGCCGCCATCTCCATGACGTCATAGAGGGAGTTGCGCTTGACCTCCTCTTCCCGGTCCTCCCAGGAGAGCTTCGGCAGCGTCACCCCCGCCTCCCCGGCCAGCCGCTCCACGGCCTCGGGGAAGGATAGGCCCTCCGTCTCCATGAGAAAGGTGAAGATGTCCCCGTGCTTGCCGGAGGAGAAGCAGTGATAAAACTGCTTCTGGTCGTTCACATAGAAGGACGGCGTTTTCTCCGCATTGAACGGCGACAGCCCCTTCCATTCCCGCCCTGCCTTTTTAAGACGCACGCGCTTTCCCACGACAGCCGAAACCGGCAGCCGGGCGCGGATCTCTTCAAGGATTTGGGGCGGGTAGCGCACGAAGCGGGTTCTCCAAACCTGCTGGATAAACTAGGGCGTCACGATAGGGAACGACACGCTTCGGCTTCCCAAGGCTTTGCCCGCTATTCACAGGAGCCCGGCCCGCGAGAGCCACCGGGCGCATATCGCAACCCTCGGCTTCGCATTCGCGATGGTGGCAACGACGCGGGAGCTCGTGCCCCGGGGGTCATAACACCATCCTCCCCTCCCCCTTGCGGGGAGGGCTGGGGTGGGGTGTTGGCGCTTGGCTGGTTCCAGGTTAGCGCTCACACCCCCACCCTGCTCTCACCCCTTCGGCAGCATATCCTTCACGAGACCGCTCGCCTTGCCGAAATCCATGCGGCCCGCGTATTTGCCGCGCAGGAGGCCCACGACCTTGCCCATGTCCTTCATGGAGGCGGCGCCCGTCTCGGCGACGGCGGCCTCGATGGCGGCCTTCGTCTCGGCCTCATCCATCTGCTTGGGCAGGAAGGTGGCAATGACCTCGGCCTCCTCCTTTTCCTGCTGGGCGAGTTCGGGACGTCCGCCCTGTTCGTACATGGCGATGGATTCCTGGCGCTGCTTGATCATCTTCTGTAGGAGCGCGAGAATTTCGTCCTCGGTCGTCTGTCCCTTGCCGGCGCCGCGAGCCTCGATGTCCTTGTCCTTCAGGGCGGCCTGAATCAGGCGGATGGTGCCGAGCCTGCGCTTGTCGCCGGCCTTCATGGCCTCTTTCATTTCCGTCGTGAAACGTTCGCGCATGGCGCATCTCCTTTTATTTATAAGGCGCTTGAGCGTTGACGTGGCGCGAGCGGCCCCTTAAGTCACGGGGATAGTTCAAGGGCGGCCCAGGGTGGCCTCTGCTCAAGCGCGGCCCATTAGGCTCGGACTTAAAGAGATCATGACGATGCTGCAAGACAAAGACTCAGCGAGTGGCTGGACGGAGCCGCGCGCAACGGCCGTTCTCGTGCTCCAGGACGGCACGGTGCTGGAAGGCTTCGGCATCGGCGCGGCGGGCGAGGCCACGGGCGAGGTCTGCTTCAACACGGCGATGACAGGCTACCAGGAAATCCTGACAGACCCATCCTATGCCGGGCAGATCATCACCTTCACCTTCCCCCATATCGGCAATGTGGGCACGAACGAGGAAGACATCGAGAGCGTCAACGCCGCCTCGTCCTCCGGGGTGCGCGGCGCCATCATGGCGGCTGCGGTCACGGATCCGTCGAACTGGCGCGCCTCCCGCCACCTCGATGCCTGGCTGAAGGCCCGCAATATCGTCGGCCTGACCGGGATCGACACCCGCGCGCTCACCGCCCTGATCCGCGAGAAGGGCATGCCGAACGCGGTCATCGCCCATGACCCTGACGGCCGGTTCGACCTCCCCGCCCTCAAGGCCCGCGCCGCCGCCCTGCCCTCCATGGACGGCCTCGACCTCGTCCCCATGGTCACGAGCGCCCAGCGCTTCGACTGGGACGAGAGCACCTGGAAGCTCGGTGAGGGCTACGGCAAGCAGACGCAAGCCAAGCACCACGTGGTCGCCATCGATTACGGCGTGAAACGCAACATCCTGCGCCTTCTGGCCCGGGCGGGCTGCAAGGTCACGGTCGTGCCGGCCACCGCCTCGGCGGAGGATGTGCTGGCCCTGAAGCCCGACGGCGTCTTCCTCTCCAACGGCCCCGGCGACCCGGCGGCGACCGGCGAATATGCGGTGCCGGTGATCAGGAAGGTGTTGGAGGAAAAGATCCCGACCTTCGGCATCTGCCTCGGCCATCAGATGCTCAGCCTCGCCGTCGGGGGCAAGACCAAGAAGATGCACCAGGGCCATCACGGCGCGAACCACCCGGTGAAGGACAAGACCACCGGCAAGGTCGAGATCACCTCGATGAACCACGGCTTCGCGGTCGACCCCGAGAGCCTGCCCAAAAACGCCGTCGAGACCCATGTCTCGCTCTTCGACGGCTCGAATTGCGGCATCGCGCTCACCGACCGCCCGGCCTTCTCGGTGCAGTATCACCCGGAGGCTTCGCCCGGCCCGCAGGACAGCCACTATCTCTTCGACCGCTTCGTGAAGCTGATCGAGGACGGGAAGGCGACGCGCCAGGCCTGAAAACAGCGTCTTCCGGCGAAGCGGGCAGCGTTTCACCGGAAGAATTCCGCATCCGCGACAAAGCGGTGCGTTGCGCCCCTTCCCCAAATCACGTTAACCGTTTGGTAACCATAAAAACCGACGATTTAACCTTGATTTGGGGGTTTCTCCGATGACGATTGATGAGAATTCCGGCGAATTCAGCCGCCTGCACAGCCTGTTCACGTTTCATCTTGGGGTCGCCGTCACCCTGTCCTGGCTGACCTCGCTCTATGCCTCCTTCTATGCTCCCTGGGTCCGCAACATCCGTCCGCTCATCGACCCGTCCTATTCGGGCCAGGCGGAGAGCACTTGGTCGTTCCTGTTCGCCTTTCCGGTGGTGTTGAGCGTCGCCTGGGTGATAGCTTTTTCGGGGCGCGAGATCCTGCGCCATGTGAAAATGCTGAAGAACCAGACGCTCGAGTTCGGCATTGCCGCTGTCGTCGCCTTCGCCCTGTTCTATCTCGCCATCGACCGTGCCGTCACGGCAATGCTGATCGCCTCTTGAAGGCAGGATAAAAGTCCGCAATCCGAAGGTCGGAGCATCTCGGCCTGGAGGCTTTCTTCGCGCCGCGCTATGAGGCAGGGTGACAAATCCAATCCTCTCTCATGGCCATCAAGCATGAACTGGCGCGATTACTGGAACCAAGACACGCCGATCTATGCGGGCGAGCGGCACAAGCTCCTGCATTACCGGCTTGTGGCCAACGACATCGCCGGCCTGATCCCCTCTCCCAAGGCGCGGGTGCTCGATTACGGCTGCGGCGAGGCCCTGTTTGCGGACCGTGTCGCAGCGCGGTGCGGGCACCTTTATCTCTGCGATGCGGCCCCGCTGGTGCGCGACCGCCTGCGCGAGCGGCTTGGCGGCAATTCCAAGGTGACGATCCTCGCGACAGAGGAGCTTTCGGACTTGGAGGATGCCTCCCTCGATCTCATCGTAGTCAATTCGCTGCTGCAATACCTTTCCCTCGACGAGCTGCGCACCGTGCTGGAGATCTGGCGCGGCAAGCTGAAGGCGGATGGCAAGCTGGTGATCGCCGATGTGGTTCCCCCCGATGTGAGCCCGGTCACGGACGCCAAGGCGCTCCTCTCCTTCGCCTGGAAAGGCGGCTTCCTGAAATCCGCGATGTTGGGCCTCGCGCGCACCGCCCTCTCCGATTACCGCAAGATCCGGGACGAGATCGGCCTGTCGCATTACAGCGAGGCGGAGATGATTGAGATCCTGCGCGATGCTGGCTTCGCCCCGGAGCGCGTGGAGCGTAACCTGGGACACAACCAGGCGCGCATGACGTTTGCGGCGAGACCTGTCTTCCCCACCTCTCTTTGAGGGAGAGGTGGACGCGCGATACGCCCTTTGTCATTCCCGGCCGGAGCGCAGCGGAGGGGAAGGGAATCCATTTTCACCGCAACGTTTCCTCCTGGCCCCCCTTCCCGGCCTGACGGTCACCGGGGATGACAAGGGAGCATCACGCGAACGTCCACGCCTTGTGGGCCACAAAGCTCCACAGCATCACGATTCCCGTCGTCACGAGCTGAGCGGCCAGATAAGGCGCGCCGAGCCAGACGGTGAAGACGTGCATGAACAGCCAAGTCAGCAGGAACCCGACGAAAGCCACCACGGCGAAACGCCAGGTTGCTTCCCGGTGGGGACGACTGCTCGCGTAAGTGTGCTTGCGGTTCAGGGCATAGGAGACGAGCCCGCCTGCCACGTAGCCGACAAGAGTCGCGGGCACGGGATGGGATCCCGCTCCCTCCACGAGGCCGATCAGGAGGCCGTAATGAACGATCGCCGCCGCCACGCCGACACCGAAGAAGGCGACGAACTGGCGCGCAAGGCGCTGGAATGAGGTCAGTGCAGTCACGGCTCCCCGGATAGCCTTTATCGGCTAGTCTCGTCACCTCAAAAAGGAAATACGGAATCCGTTAGCCCTAGATGCGGCGCTGCTCCGCCTTGGCGATGATGTCCTTGAGGATCGCGGCAGTCTCTCGATCCGACTGCCTCAAGGACTCTTTGCAGATCCCGAGGACGCGCTCGTAACGCTCCGCATTCGCCGTGAGCGACCGGATCGCCGCGGAGCCGATCAGCAGCGGCATGGCATTGATCATGCCATCGCGGGTCCGGGGCACGCGAGATCCGAGCTTCGCCGCCTGAATGATCTTCACCACCGGCGCCGCCCGCCCAGTCGCAAAGAAGCGACCCCATAGGAAATCCAGATCTCCGGGATCCTTCACCATGATGGCGTCCGCCGAGGCAGGCGGCCCTGTCTTCGCCAAGTCCCCGTCCAGTTGCGCCCTCATCCGATCGGACCAGACGCTCCTGATGAATTCCCTTGCCTCGGGTCTTCCCGAATACCAGAGCGCCCTGACGATGAAAGCCCGTTCGGCATCCTCGAAAGTTTTCCAGTCCCTGAGCATGGCAGGAAGGCGCCGGGGGTTCTGCTCGAACACGCCGCTCAGGAACCCGGTGGTCCCCATCGCCAGGCCCAACGCCTGGGATGTCTTCGGGGTGTCGAGAAGCCGCAACCGGCTCATGTCTTTCAAGGCGTTCGGAATGGCTTCGGGATCGGGAGATCGATGATACGACTGGACCCATTCCCCAAGCTTGGCCTTCGACATCTCCTGGGAGTGGGATGGCGCGGAAAACGAGGCAGCCCAACCAACCGCAATCGCCGCCACCGTGAAGCGCAAGATGGATCGCATGACTTCCCCCTAGGCCGTACAAGCGCGAGCTTAAGTATATCATTACGCGTTGTACAATCATTCATCGGGCCCAAATGAGCGACGAGGCCTTTGAATCTGCGCCGGCTCCGTGTAAGAGCCTCTCTCAACCTTCAATCTGACACACACGCCAGCTGCGCTCGAAGCGCCGCATCATGCGGCCGCGCGGCTGGATATGCCTGGGTGGCCATATGCCGAAACGGACAGACATCTCTTCCATCCTCATCATCGGCGCGGGCCCGATCATCATCGGCCAGGCCTGCGAATTCGATTATTCGGGAACTCAGGCCTGCAAGGCCCTGAAGGAAGAGGGATACCGAATCGTCCTGGTGAATTCGAACCCGGCGACGATCATGACCGATCCCGATCTCGCCGATGCCACCTACGTGGAGCCGATTACCCCCGAGATCGTCGCCAAGATCATCGAGAAGGAGCGTCCGGACGCGCTGCTGCCCACCATGGGCGGTCAGACGGCGCTGAACTGCGCCCTTTCGCTCAAGAAGATGGGCATTCTCGAGAAGTACAATGTCGAGATGATCGGCGCGACAGCGGAGGCCATCGACAAGGCGGAGGACCGCCATCTCTTCCGCGAGGCCATGACCAAGATCGGCCTCGACACCCCAAAGTCCCGGCTCGCCAACGCCTCGGCCCTGAAGAAGGCCGACCGCGACGCCTATCTCGCCGAACTCGCCCGCCTGGAAGCCCTCGACATCCATCCCGGCGACAAGAAGCGCATGATTGCCGCCTACGAGCTCAAGTGGAACGCGGGCGAGAACGACCGTCGCAAGCGCTACCAGGAGCACGCCATGGGCGAGGCGCTGCTTGCCCTCTCCGAAGTCGGGCTTCCGGCCATTCTCCGCCCCTCCTTCACCATGGGCGGCACGGGCGGCGGCATCGCCTATAACCGCGAGGAATTCCTCGACATCGTCGAGCGCGGCCTCGACGCCTCCCCCACCAACGAGGTGCTGATCGAGGAAAGCGTGCTCGGCTGGAAGGAATACGAGATGGAGGTCGTCCGCGACAAGGCGGATAACTGCATCATCGTCTGCTCCATCGAGAACATCGATCCGATGGGCGTGCATACGGGCGATTCCATCACCGTCGCCCCGGCTCTGACGCTGACCGACAAGGAATACCAGATCATGCGCGACGCCAGCTTGGCGGTTCTGCGCGAGATCGGCGTCGAGACCGGCGGCTCGAACGTGCAGTTCGCGGTCAATCCCGAGAACGGCCGCATGATCGTGATCGAGATGAACCCGCGCGTGTCGCGCTCTTCGGCGCTCGCCTCCAAGGCCACGGGCTTCCCCATCGCCAAGGTCGCGGCCAAGCTCGCCGTCGGCTACACGATGGACGAGATCGCCAACGACATCACCGGCGGCGCGACCCCGGCCTCCTTCGAGCCGACCATCGACTACGTGGTCACCAAGATCCCGCGCTTCGCCTTCGAAAAATTCCCCGGCGCCGAACCGACCCTCACCACCGCCATGAAGTCGGTGGGCGAAGCCATGGCCATCGGCCGCACCCTGCCGGAATCGCTCCAGAAGGCCCTCCGTTCGCTCGAAACCGGCCTCACCGGCCTCGATGAGATCGAGATCGAAGGCCTCGGAAAGGGTGACGACAAGAATGCCATCAAGGCGGCGCTCGGCACCCCGACCCCGGACCGCCTCCTGAAAGTGGCCCAGGCCCTGCGCCTCGGCGTGAGCCATGACGAGGTCCATGAGAGCTGCAAGATCGACCCCTGGTTCCTGGAGCAGCTCCAGGCCATCGTCGACCTGGAAGCCAAGGTGAAGGCCCACGGCCTGCCCCAGACGCCGGGTGCCTTCCGCCACCTGAAGGCCATGGGCTTCTCGGATGCGCGGCTCGCCGTGCTCTCCCATAAGACCGAAGCCGAAGTGCGCGACCTGCGTCGCTCGCTTGCCGTGCGCCCGGTCTTCAAGCGCATCGATACCTGCGCGGCCGAGTTCGCCTCCCCCACCGCCTATATGTACTCGACCTACGCGCCCCTCTTTGCGGGCGAGCCGGCGGACGAAGCCGCTCCGTCGGATGCCAGGAAGGTCATCATCCTCGGCGGCGGGCCGAACCGGATCGGCCAGGGCATCGAGTTCGACTATTGCTGCTGCCACGCCTGCTTCGCGTTGAAGGATGCGGGCTACGAGACCATCATGGTCAATTGCAACCCGGAGACGGTCTCGACCGACTACGACACCTCGGACCGGCTTTATTTCGAGCCGCTGACCCAGGAGGATGTGCTCGAGATCATCGAGACCGAGCGCTCAAAAGGCACGCTCCACGGCGTCATCGTGCAGTTCGGCGGCCAGACACCCCTGAAGCTCGCCCATGCGCTCGAGGAGGCCGGCATCCCGATCCTCGGCACTTCGCCGGATGCCATCGACCTTGCGGAAGACCGCGACCGGTTCAAGCGCCTGCTCGACAAGCTGCATCTCAAGCAGCCGAAGAACGGCATCGCCTATTCGGTGGAGCAGAGCCGCCTGATCGCCGCCGATCTCGGCCTGCCCTTCGTGGTGCGCCCCTCCTACGTGCTCGGCGGCCGGGCCATGGCCATCATCCGCGACGAGGCGCAATTCGAGGAATATCTGCTCGGCACCCTGCCGAGCCTCATTCCGTCGGACGTGAAGGCGCGCTACCCGAACGACAAGACCGGGCAGATCAACACGGTTCTGGGCAAGAACCCGCTGCTCTTCGACCGCTATCTCTCCGATGCGATCGAGGTGGACGTGGACTGCCTCTGCGATGGCAAGGACGTGTTCATCGCCGGAATCATGGAGCATATCGAGGAGGCGGGCATCCATTCGGGCGATTCCGCCTGCTCGCTCCCGCCCCGCTCCCTGTCGAAGGAGATCATCGCCGAGCTGGAGCGCCAGACCAAGGCGCTGGCGCTGGCGCTCGATGTCGGCGGCCTGATGAACGTGCAATACGCCATCAAGGACGGCACGATCTACGTGCTCGAGGTCAACCCCCGCGCCTCGCGGACGGTGCCCTTCGTGGCCAAGGTCATCGGCGAGCCCATCGCCAAGATCGCAGCAAGGGTCATGGCGGGCGAAAACCTGGCGAAATTCGGCCTTACTCCGAAAGAACTGCCCCATATCGGCGTGAAGGAGGCGGTCTTCCCCTTCGCCCGCTTCCCCGGCGTGGACGTTCTGCTCGGCCCGGAAATGCGCTCGACGGGCGAGGTCATCGGCCTCGACCGAGGCTTCGGCGTCGCCTTCGCCAAGAGCCAACTCGGCTCCGGTACCCAGGTGCCGAAGACGGGAACGCTCTTCGTCTCCGTGCGCGACTCGGACAAGGCCCGCATCCTGCCGACCGTCCAGATGCTGCAGGATATCGGCTTCCAGATCGTCGCAACGGGCGGAACGCAGAAGTTTCTTGAGGAAAACGGTGTCAGGTCGACCCGCATCAACAAGGTGTTGGAAGGCCGCCCGCACGTGGTGGATGCCATCAAGAATGGCGATATCCAGCTCGTCTTCAATACAACTGAAGGTGCAGGCGCGCTCTCGGATTCCCGCAGCCTCCGTCAGGCTGCCCTCTTGCATAAGGTGCCTTACTACACCACTCTTGCAGGAGCGATCGCTGCAGCCGAAGGCATCAAGGCCTATCTCGGCGGTGATCTCGAGGTGCGGGCGCTTCAGGACTATTTTGCCTGAGGCTCCTGCCCCATAACCGGAACTGCGAAGCTTTCTGAGGAAGTTTTCGTTGATGAGCGAGGGCGTCGGCAACGGCGGCCTCGTACCTCTTTTTGAACGAGACGAACGATGGACAAGGTCCCTCTGACGATCAAGGGTTATGCGGCGCTTGAAGAAGAACTCAAGCAACGGCAACAGGTTGAGCGCCCCCGGATCATCCAGGCGATTGCGGAAGCCCGTGCGCTGGGCGACCTGTCGGAAAATGCCGAGTATCATGCCGCCAAGGAGGCCCAATCCCTCAACGAGGGCCGGGTTCTGGAGCTGGAAAGCCTTATTTCCCGGGCTGAAATCATCGACATTTCCAAGCTCTCGGGCGACCGGATCAAGTTCGGCGCGACCGTGAAGCTCGTCGACGAGGACACGGAAGAAGAGAAGACCTACCAGATCGTGGGCGACCCCGAGGCTGATGTGCGCTCGGGCCGGGTTTCGATCTCGTCCCCCATCGCCCGCGCCCTGATGGGCAAGACGGTCGGCGACACGGTCGAAGTTTCGACCCCCGGCGGCGGAAAGTCGTATGAGGTCGTGGGCGTCCGCTTCGGCTGACCCTATATGGGATAAGGGGGCAGAATCTGAGGGATCGCACCATGCTCCCCTTACCCCGCCGTTCGTTTCTGGCCGGTTTGACCTGCGCGGGATTGGGCTGCGCAGCCTTCGGGCCTGCACTGGCGCAGGCCTTCCCCCAATCATTCTCGTCCTTCGCCGTGGATGTGAGCGTGCTGAAGGCCAAGGGCCTCGGGTCCTTTGCCGATCTTCTCGCCGCAGCGACGCTCCAGCAATTGCGGGCGACCTTCGGCGACCGGATCGATCCGCGCGGGCCGCGTCTCGTGGTGCGCCTGACGGGGATCTTCCAGACCCCGTTCCCCGAGGGCGGAGGCGGCAGGTTCCAACATGGCGGCGGAGGTGGAGGCGGGACCGATTCGCTCGAAGGCGAGGCCCTGGCCATCGGCCCGCATGGCGAGATTCTGGCGCGGCATCCGCAACTGGCAGTGCTGGCGGTCAACAGGAGCGCGACCAACCCTGACGAGCCGGGACGCGCGGTCGAACTCGCACAGAATTATGTGCTCTGGCTGCGGCGGGAGCTGATCAGCTAGCCTCGACTTCGTCCCCGATCGGCACCAGGGGCTCGTCCTTGATCAGGTCGAGCGTCAGCGCAGTACGGACGTTGCGCACGTTCGGGAGGCTGGTGAGGTCCGAGACGAAGCCCTGGAAGGCCGCGAGGTTCGGCGCCACGCATTTCATGATGAAGTCGATATCGCCCGACAGGGTCCAGCACTCGCGGACCATGGTCCAGTCCTTGATGCACTGCTCGAACTCGTTGAGTTCCTTCTTGCCCTGGATATCGAGCTGGACCATGGCGAAGCAGACGATCTCGAACCCTAAGGCCTTCGGATCGAGCATGGCCCGATAGGCCTTGATCACGCCGGCCGCTTCCAGCGCCCGCACACGGCGCAGGCATGGGGGTGCCGACAGGCCGACACGGCGGGCCAGCTCCACATTCGTGATGCTGCCATCGGCTTGCAGTTCCTTGAGGATGGCCCAGTCTATGGAATCGAGGCGTCCGCGCACGTTATCTCCGGGAAAGGCTCGTCTCGGCTGAGTAGACGTTGTAGAGGGTCTGCACAAGAAGGTCAGGCGATTAAGTCGCAATGAACCTCATGAACTCCACAGGCATAAAGATCAAATGTTGCGTGATGCCGGCCTCACTTCCTGGGTTCTCTCCGACGGCAAGGCCGGCGACGAATTGCAGTGCCTGAGCGTGGCGGATGCCCTGGGCCTGGAGCCGGAGATCCGGCGCGTCCGTCCGCGGCCGCCCTTTTCCTGGCTGATGCCCTGGGGGCCGATCGATCCGCGGGAGCGGCCCGGTGCCCGTAACAGCCCCGTCGTCCCGCCTTTTCCCGATCTCCTGATCGGCTCCGGCCGCCGGGCCGTGCCCTATCTGCGCTTCGTGAAGCATGCCTCCGGCGGACGGACCTATACGGTCTTCCTCAAGGATCCGCGCACAGGACCGAATGCGGCCGATTTCATCTGGGCTCCCGAATACGACCGTGTGCGCGGCGTGAACGTGCTCAACACCCTCACCCCGCCGCACCGGGCCTCGCAGCAGCGTCTCGAAACCGCCAGGGCCCACCCGGACCCCCGTCTTGCCCACCTGCCCCACCCTCGCGTGGCGGTGCTGGCCGGCGGCGACAGCCGCCATCACCGCTTCACCGAGGAGGATGTCGCCCGCTTCGTCAAGCATCTGACGGTGCTGGCGGAAACCGGCGTCGGGCTGATGATGACGGCCTCCCGGCGGACCCCGCCGACCTTACGCGATGCCCTGGCCGGCTTGAGCGAGCACCACGGCGGCTTTTTCTGGGACGGCAAGGGCGCCAATCCCTTCGTCGCCCTTCTCGCCCTTGCGGATGCGATCGTGGTGACGGCCGATTCCTTCAACATGGTCGGCGAGGCGGCGGCGACGGGCGTACCGATCCTGGTCTTCGAACCGACCGGGGGGCATCCCAAGTTGCACACCTTCATGAACGGCCTTAAGGCCAAGGGAATTGTGCATGCCTTCGAGGGCCGACTTGAAGGTGCGCCCTACGAACCGCTAAATTCAACGTTCCTGATCGCGAGCGCCATCGCCCAAGGCCTGGCCCGTCACCGCTGTGCCCTCGGCTTGCCCGACGCGGCCTTCTCACTGGAGAATTCTTGATGGCCCATACCCACGCCAAGCTCATCATCATCGGCTCTGGGCCTGCGGGCTATACAGCGGCGATCTACGCGGCGCGCGCTCTCCTGGAGCCGGTCCTGATCTCGGGCTTCCAGCCCGGCGGGCAGCTCATGATCACGACGGATGTGGAGAACTATCCGGGCTTCGCCGACGTGATCCAAGGTCCCTGGCTCATGGAGCAGATGCGTCTTCAGGCCGAGCATGTGGGCACCCACATGGTCTCCGACCATATCGTGAAGGTGGACCTGAACACCCGTCCCTATCGGTTGGAAGGTGATTCCGGCGACGTCTATACCTGCGACGCCCTGATCGTCGCGACCGGCGCCCAGGCGAAATGGCTCGGCCTGCCGTCCGAAGCCCAGTTCCAGGGCTTCGGCGTCTCCGCATGCGCCACCTGCGACGGCTTCTTCTTCCGTGGCAAGGAAGTCGTGGTGGTCGGCGGCGGCAACACGGCCGTCGAGGAGGCGCTCTATCTCGCCAATCTCGCGAAGAAGGTGACGGTGGTGCACAGGCGCGATTCCTTCCGCGCCGAGCGCATTCTGCAGGACCGGCTGTTCAAGCACCCGAATATCGAGGTGATCTGGAATTCCGCCGTCGAGGAGATCTGCGGCAGCGAGGCTCCGGTCTCGGTCACCCATACCCGGCTGAAGAACCTCGTTTCCGGCCAGATTACCGAGCATAGGACGGACGGCGTGTTCATCGCCATCGGCCACAAGCCCTCGACCGAACTCTTCGCCGGCCAGCTCGACATGAAGCCGGGCGGCTATCTTCTGACCAAGCCCGGCTCGACGGCGACCAATATTCCCGGCGTCTTCGCAGCCGGCGACGTGGCCGACGACATCTATCGCCAAGCGGTCACGGCGGCGGGAATGGGCTGCATGGCAGCGCTCGAATCCGAGCGCTACCTCGCGGCTCTGGAGGTCACTCAGCAGGCCGCCGAATGAATCTTTGAAAAGAATTGGTTAGCCTTCGGTTGGAATTCCTATTGCGTCCGACCGAAGCTGATAAGAGATAAGAACCCACTTGCTAAAAGTCGGGATGTCAGGGGAATGCTGTGGATTGGGACAAGATCCGGATTTTCTATACGGTCGCGGAGGCGGGCAGCTTCACGCGGGCCGGTGACGATCTGGGCCTGAGCCAATCGGCCGTCAGCCGTCAGATCAGCGCCCTGGAACGGGAGCTGAAGGCTCCCCTCTTCCACCGCCATGCCCGCGGCCTTATCCTGACCGAGCAGGGCGACCTGCTCTTCCGCGCCGCCCGCGACATGCGCATGCGGCTGGAAACCACCAAGGCGCGTCTGGTGGAGACGAGCGAGCGCCCCTCAGGCGTGCTGAAGGTGACGACCACGGTCGGCCTCGGCTCGATCTGGCTGGCGCAGCGCATCGCCGAGTTTCTCGATCTCTATCCGGATGTGCGCGTCGAACTGATCCTCAACAACGAGGAGCTGGATCTCGCCATGCGCGAGGCCGACGTGGCGATCCGCCTGCGCCGGCCGGCCCAGCCGGACCTGATCCAGCGCCGCCTGTTCACGATCCACTTCCATGTCTATGCCTCCAACGACTATCTCAAGCGTTTCGGCGAACCGAAGACCCTTGAGGACCTGGACAAGCACCGCATCGTCTCCTTCGGCGGCCAGGAGCCGTCCTACCTGACCGCCGTGCACTGGCTTGCGAATGCGGGGCGCGAGGGCAAGGAGCCCCGCCAGTACCACTACGTGGTCAACAACATCACGGCCCTCAGATTCGCCGTCGAGACCGGGGCCGGCATCGCCGTGCTGCCGGATTACGCCGTGGTCGGAAACCCGAACCTGTCCCAGATCCTGCGCGACGTGGAAATGCCGTCCCTCGACAGCTACCTCGTCTATGCCGAGGAAATGCGCTCCGTGGCGCGCGTACAGGCTTTCCGCGACTTCCTGATCAACAAAGCCCAGCGCTGGACCTACTGAATCAGTCGGCCAGAATCGGCCAAGGTCGATGGCTGACCGCGTTCTTGGCATCTTGACGACAAGAGCCATGCATATGACGCAGCCCTTTCATGAGGCATGCTGCATTGCAAAAGGGCTGAATGCAGCCGATATGAGCCTTGGCTGATTTCAACGCGGCAGCGCTATCTTCCTCCCGGCGCTGTCGTGTCGGCCGTTCCCTCTGGAAGGTTTTCGACTTTTGTCGGACCTCACTTTAGCCGGGCTTCGTGCCCGGCTTTTTTTTGCCTTGCTGTCTGGCAGATCCGTCCGGCAGACGGAGATAACCGCCTCAGCCCGACTGCTTCACCTCGTCCTTCAACACCCGGCGCAGAACCTTACCGACATTGGTTTTCGGCAATGCGTCACGGAATTCGATCCGGCGCGGCACCTTGTAGGCGGTCAGGTTTTCGCGGGCGAACTGGCGCAGGGCTTCCGCCGTCAGCGAGGGGTCCTTCCTCACCACATAGGCGACGACCATCTCGCCGGAATGCTCGTCGGGCAGGCCGATCACCGCCGCTTCCATCACGCCCGGATGGTGCGCGAGCACATCCTCGACCTCGTTCGGATAGACGTTGAAGCCGGAGACGAGGATCATGTCCTTCATCCGGTCGACGATCTTCACCTCCCCGTCGGGCTGGATCACGGCCACATCGCCGGTGCGGAAGAAGCCATCCGGCGTCATCACCTTCGCGGTCTCCCCGGGCTGCTGCCAGTAACCCGCCATTACCTGCGGACCCTTGATGCACAATTCGCCGCGCTCGCCGAAGGGCAGCGGCATGCCGTCGCTCGAGCGGACAGAGATATCCGTCGAGGGAATCGGATAGCCGATGGTGCCGGTGAATTCCTCGATATCGAGCCGGTTGGCGCAGGCCACGGGCGATGTTTCCGAGAGGCCGTAACCCTCGACGATGGGCTGCCCCGTCACCTGCTTCCACTTCTTCGCCACCGCCGCCTGGGTCGCCATGCCGCCGGACACGGCGAAAACCAGTTGCGAGAAATCCACCTCCTCGATGCCCGGCGCATTCGCGAGCGCGTTGTAGAGGGTGTTGACGCCGGACATCAGGGTGATCTTCCTGGATTTCAGGGTCCTCACGAAGCCTGGGATGTCGCGCGGATTGGCAATCAGCAACTGGCACCCGCCGATCTTCGTCATCAGAAGCGCGCAAACCGTGAGCCCGAAGATGTGATAGAGCGGAAGCGCCGCCACCATCACATGGTCGCTCCGCTCGCCGAAGAAGGGGCGCATCCAGGCTTCGCACTGGAGCACGTTCGCCGCCACGTTGCGGTGGAGCAGCACGGCGCCCTTGGCCACGCCCGTGGTGCCGCCCGTATATTGCAGGAAGGCGATGTCATCGGGCGAAACGGCGACCGGCTTTAATGGCAGCTTCCCCCCTTCGGAGAGAACCGCCTTGAAGGAGACGGCCTTCGGAAGGTCGAAAGGTTTGACCGCTTTCTTCACGTAGCGCGACACGGCATTGACGATCAGGCCCTTGAGGCCGAGCAGATCGCCGGGGGTGACGAGAACCACGCGATCGAGCCCGAACTCCGGCAGGGTCGCCTGAACCGTTGCCGCGAAGTTCTCGAGCACGAACAGGGACCGCGCGCCGGAATCCTTGAGCTGATGAGCCAGTTCCCGCGCCGTGTAGAGCGGGTTGACGTTCACCACCGTGCAGCCCGACATGAGAATGCCGAACAGAATCGCCGGATAGGCCATGACGTTGGGCAGCATGATGGCGACACGATCGCCTTTCTGGAGACCCTGTGCCTGAAGCCAGGAGGCGACGGCCTCCGCATGGCGACCGAGCTCCGCATAGGTCATCCGCTTGCCGAAACTGTCGGCGGCGAAGCGATCCCCATAGAGCGAGACACCCTCGCGGAAGATGTCGACCAGCGTCCCGATCCTGCTCTCATCGATCGTCGCGGGAACGTTCGGCGGATAGGATTTAAGCCAGGGCCTGGTCGCTGACGGATCCGTCGCGGCCGCGATCGCGGACACCGGGGTGGTCGAACTCATTGTTTTTCCTCCGCTTCGTCATGCGGGTGCTTTATGGGAGATGGCGTCTCCATTGAAGCTTAACTTGGCGCGGTCGAGGGGATTTGTCGATGGGCCGCCCGCGGAGAGGTGGATGGCCGGTCCGAAACCGGCCATCCACAAAGGGCATGTCCCCATTTGGTCGAAGCGCGATCAATGCGCTTTCTGCATGACGAGCTCGGCCGGTCGGCCGCTGAGTTCCGCCATGTGGTCGAACCGGGTCGAGAACGTTCCGACGCCCGAGGTCGCGGAGCGAAGCTCGACGATAAGATCGCCGATCTCGGATTCCGGAATGGTCGCGCTGATCACGTCCCAGCCTGACCATCCCGGCCTCGCGTCATAGCCCAGGATCTGGCCCCGCCGGGACGTGACGAGGCCGGTCGCCTTGGACAGGGCCTCCGTGGGAATGGTGATTTCCACCGACAGCACCGGCTCCAGAAGGACGGGCTTTGCCTTCGGCAGGGCTTCCGCCAGGGCGAGCTTCGCCGCCGCCTGGAAGGCGGCGTCCGAGGAATCGACCGTGTGATAGGAGCCGTCCGTCAGCGTCACGGCGAGATCGACCACGGGAAAGCCGAGAGGGCCGCATTTGACGGCATCCCGCGCCCCCGTCTCGACGGAAGGAATGTACTGGCGCGGGACCACGCCTCCCGTGATCTTGTCCTGGAAGGCGAAGCCCTCCCCACGCGGCAGAGGCTGGACCTCGATCTGCACGTCGCCGAACTGGCCGTGACCGCCCGTCTGCTTGCGGTGCCGCCCCCGGGCGGAGGCAGGCGCACGGATGGTCTCGCAATAGGAGATCCGGGGCTTGCCGGTCTCGACCCCGACCTGGAAGCGGGAGGCGAGCTTCTCCACGGCGACGCGCAGATGCATCTCGCCCTGGCCGAGAAGCCTGATCTCGCCCATATCGGGCCGGGTCTCGACTACGAGAGAGGGGTCTTCCTCCGCGATCTTGGTCAGAGCGCCGCTGAGGCGTACGTCGTCCTTGCGATCCTTCACCCGGATGGCGAAGGCATAGACCGGCTCGGGCGGCGCAATGGACAGGATCGCATCGGGCCGCATCTTGCCGGTACTGAAGCAATCCGCGGTGTCGAGTTCCTCAAGCCTGCCGAAGCCGACCGTATCGCCGGCCTTGGCCTCGGTCGTGCGGGTCGTGCTGGTCCCTATCATGGACAGCAGGCTGCCGATCCGGGCCTCGCCGCCCCGCGATCCGATGACGGTGTCCCCTTCGTGAAACTCGCCGCGCAGCACGCGGGCGACGGAGAGCTTGCCGCCCTGTCCCAGATGCAGGGTCTTCATGATCTGCGCCAGCGGAGGCCCTTCTTCCGGCACGCCGAGACGCGCGCGGGTGTCCTCGAGACCCGGCGCCTCATGCCGCAAGGCCTTGAGCAGACGAGAGACGCCGTTGCTGCGCTCGGCCGAGCCGATGAAGGCGGGCACCACATGCTGGTCCTTCAATTCGCGCGCAAGATCGTCGAACACGCGGTCGCGCGGCGGCTCGATCTCGGAAATCAGGTCTTCCATCAGCGCATCGTCGTAATCCGCCAAGCGTTCGAGCATGGCGAAGCGCGCTTCACGCTCCCGCAGGCTCTCGCCGTCCGGCATGTCGACGATCTCGCTCGGCGCATGCTCGCGATAGATGAAGGCGCGCTCCAGGGCGAGGTCGATGAAGCCGACCGCGATGCCGTCCTTCCAGATCGGGATCTGGCGCAGCAAAAGCGGCGTGCGGGAGGCACGCTGCAGGAGCGACAGGGTTTCCCGGACGCGCCGTGTCGCGATGTCGATCTTGTTGATGAACAGGAAGCGCGGAATATCCGCTTCCTCCAGCTCCCGCAGGATGATTTCGAGGGCGGGAATCTTGCGCTCATCCGCCTCGCAAACGACGATCGCCGCATCGCAGACCGGGATCACGTTGCGCATCTCGTGCATGAATTCCATGGAACCGGGACAGTCGACGAAGGTCATGGTCTCGCCGAGAAATTCGACCGTCGCCACGTTGGGCTCGACGCTCATGCCATGGGCGCGGGCTTCCGCGCTCGCATCGCCTACGCTATCTCCATTCGTCACCCGGCCCGATCGTCCGATCGTGCCGGTGCGCTCCAGGATCGCTTCGAGAAGAGTAGTCTTGCCGCTCTGGAACGGGCCAACGATGGCGATGCATCGCGGGCCCTTCGCTTCTCTGCCGTTAGGTGCCATGACGGTTTCCTTCCTGCCCCCGTCGGCGCGCTCTTGTCGGTCGCGTCAGGTATGGATGCTCTGCCTGTCCGTCCTCCTTGGCAAGGGACTTTCTTGGGAAGGCCCTCCTCCAAAGGAAACGGCCGGGCTTTCACCCGGCCGTCGAAACCACGCTGAAAGAGGCTTTTCCTAACCCGCCGGGCGCAGCTCCAGATCACCGACGCCAAGAGCGAAGTTCAGCCCCGTCTGGCCGCTGACGGAGAGTGGCTGGAGCGCGATGGAACGGTTCGAGCCGCCGACCAGTACGTTGGCGCCGAGACCCGCGCCGACGGTCGCCTCGGCGGTCGCGCCGACATAGCTGCCCGCGAGCGAACCCCGCATCGGCACTCCTTGAGAGAAAACCGCCCATGTGATGACGCCGCGCTGGGTGGCGCCCACATCGAGGCCGAATTTGCGGATCACACCCACATATCTCTCAGGCGGACCGCGGCGGGGCTTGAAGGTGCAGACCGTCCCCTTCTGCGACCCGAGAATGAGGCCGACCCCGCCGGAGACGCTGCAGGTCAGGACGCCGGTACGGACCCGGTTCTGAGCCTGCGCCTCCGTGGCACCGATGGAAGCGATCAGTGCGAGGACCGCGACGGACGTAAGAGCGCGAAGCATCGTGATCTCCTAAAGCTCGGCTTTGACTGGCGATCAACGGATGACGCGAGAACTATGTTCCATTCGCGAGGATGGAAATCCTGGGGAGGGTCGCTCTGGAAGGGCGAAGCACGTCATCCCGGGCGCCGTAAGGCGACCCGGGATCGCAAGACGAGAAAAGCGCCTCGCTCGGGCGACGATCCCGGGTTCCGCTTTCGCGACCCCGGGATGACAGGATCGATTACCGCAGCGATCCGCAGAAGCGCTGGATGCGGTTGCAGGCATCTTCCAGGGCCGCGGTCGAGGTGGCGTAGGAGATGCGGAAGTTGGGGCCCAGTCCGAAGGCCGAGCCGTGAACCGCTGCGACGCCCTCGGCCTCGAGCAGTTCCGAGACGAAATCCTCGTCCGTCTGCAGGACCTTGCCGGACGGAGCGGTCTTGCCGATGGCCTCCACGCAGGACGGATAGACGTAGAAGGCGCCTTCCGGCATCGGGCACTTCAGGAATTTCGACTGGTTCAGCATCGAGACCACGAGGTCGCGGCGCTCCTCGAAGGCTTGTCTGAAGCGCGGCAGGTGATCCTGCGGCCCGTTGAGCGCTTCCACTGCCGCCCATTGCGCGATGGAGGAGGCGCCGGAGGTCTGCTGCCCCTGGACGAAATCCATCGCGTTGATGAGATGCTGCGGGCCGGCCGCGTAGCCGATGCGCCAGCCGGTCATGGCATAGGACTTGGACACGCCGTTCATGGTGAGCGTGCGCTCATAGAGATTGGGCTCGACCTGGGCCGGAGTGACGAACTCGAAATCGCCATAGGTCAGGTGCTCGTACATGTCGTCGGTGAGCACCCAGACATGGGGATGGCGCACCAGCACGTCGGTGATGGCTTTCATCTCGGCGTGGGTATAGGCCGCACCGGTCGGGTTCGAGGGCGAGTTGAGGATGATCCACTTGGTCCTGGGCGTGATGGCGCGTTCCAGGGGCTCCGGCTGGAGCTTGAAGTTGTGCTCCATCGTGGTGTCGACGAAGACCGGCTTGCCACCGCACAGGCCGACCATTTCCGGATACGAAACCCAGTAAGGCGTCGGGATGATGACCTCGTCGCCCGGGTTCAGGGTGGCGAGCAGCGCGTTGTAGATGACCTGCTTGCCGCCGGTCGAGACGATGGTCTGCGACGGCTTGTAGTCGAGGCTGTTCTCGCGCTTGAACTTGGCGGCAATCGCCTCGCGCAGGGGCACGATGCCGGAAACGGGGGTGTATTTCGTCTCGCCGCGACGAATGGCGGCCATGGCCGCCTCCTTGATATTGTCCGGCGTATCGAAATCCGGCTCGCCGACGGAGAGGCTGATGACGTCGCGCCCCTGCGCTTTCAGATCCCGGGCCTTCTGCGTGATCACGATGGTCGCGGACGGCTTGATGCGGGAAAGGGCGTCAGACAAAAAGCCCATGGGAATCCTCCGGTCGGGGCGTTAGAAGGGATGGGTAACGGCGCGGGACCCTAGTCCCCTCAGGCCGTCCAAGCAAGCGAAACAGCCCTGCCTCGCGGGGTTTTTGAGGAGATGCCTTTACCGATGACTTCTTCCATCACCCGCCGCCTCGCGCTCGGCCTCTTCGCGGGAGCGACGCTTCTCGCCACCGGAGCCGCCGCCCAGACCTTTCCCGAACGCGTGATCAAGATGGTCGTCCCCTACCCGGCGGGCGGGCCGACGGACGTCATAGCCCGCATCGTGGCGGAGGAGATGGGCAAGAATCTCGGCCAGAACGTGATCGTCGAGAACCTGGCAGGCGCCTCGGGCGCGGTCGGAACCCGGGCGGTCGCAAAGGCTGAAGCAGACGGATACACCATCGTGTTCGGCAACAACCAGACCCACGGGAACAACATGTTCCTGCTGAAGGAGCCGGGCTACGACGCGATCAAGGACTTCGCGCCGCTGGCGGGCGCGGGCGCCTTCGAGCATGTCTTCGTGGTCAGCAATTCGCTCCCCGTGAAGTCGATCCCAGAGCTGATCGAGCTCGCCAAGAAGGATCCCGGCAAGCTGAATTACGGTTCGACCGGCGTCGGCTCGGGCTCGCATCTGGCAACCGAGCTGTTCATGACCCGCACGGGCATCAAGATGACCCACGTGCCCTTCCGCGGCGCCGCGCCACTGGTGACGGAGCTGATGGCCGGGCGCATCGACGTGTCGAACTCGACCCTGCCGAGCGTGCTGTCCCAGTTTCAGGCGGGCGAAATGCGCGCCATCGGCCTCGCCAGCCCGCAGCGCAACCCGCAGGCTCCCGACGTCCCGACCTTGCGCGAGCAGGGCATCACCGACGCGGATGCGGAATCCTGGGCCGCTTTCTTCGCCCCCGTGAACACGCCCAAGCCCATCCTCGACAAGCTGTCGAAGACGATCATCGCCATCCTCAACAAGCCCGAGGTGAAGGAGCGCATCACCAAGCTCGGCTTCACCCTGAACGTGCGTGATCCGGAGGCTTTCAAGCCATATCTGGCCAAGGAAATCCAGACCTGGGCCGACGTCATCAAGGCAGCCAATATCAAGACCGAGGCGAACTGATCCTCCCCGCCTTGTGCTCCAATCATAAATGATCCGATGGCCGGGCTCGTCCCGGCCATTTCTGTTTGCAGCCCCCGGAAGTTAATAAACTGTTAATTCCGGCACTTGGCCGGGATTCTGAAAGTAGCCTTTTGGTTAACACCCGGAACTTTCTCGATTCACACAGGTTTTCCGCAAGCAGTTCCGAGTTTGAGGAAAAGCGCGATGAACACCACCCGAAGGCCCAACGCGTATCACGTCTCCACCCGCGCCCAGCGCCTCGATCCCCGACAGGAAAGCCGCTTCGCGCTCGCTCTCGTCCTGCTGATGGGGCTCGCGATGATTTGCGTCATGGCGACCACGACCCACGCGCTTTCAAATCACGGGACGCAGGCAAACCTCATTTCCGTGCGGCAATAACGCGGCCGTGATGACCTCGCCGGTTGACGGCCTGCCATAAACAGTTAGCTCTCCGCCCTGTTCGGATGACGGAGAGACTTCATGACCCGGTTGCGCATCACCCTTATCCTTGCCTTCGCCCTTGGCGCATCTCCCGCGACCCTCGCCCAGGACACGCAGCGCATTCGCACCGACAAGGTGGAAGTGATCGTCGAAACCGTTGCCCGCGGCCTGCAGAATCCGTGGGGCCTCGCCTTTCTCCCCGATAACCGCATGCTGGTGACGGAACGACCTGGATACCTGCGCATCGTCACGGCCGACGGCAAGCTCTCCGAGCCGGTCCAGGGCATGCCGCGCATCGCGGCCCGCGGCCAGGGCGGCCTGCTCGACGTTGCCCTCGATCCGAATTTTTCCCAGAACCGGCTCGTCTATCTTAGCTTCGCCGAGGACAGGGGCGACGGCCGGGCGGGGACCAGCGTGATGCGCGGCCGCCTGAACGAAGCCGGGACGGCGCTCGAGAACACGCAGGTCGTCTTCCGCCAGGAGCCGGCCCATACGGGCGGCAACCATTTCGGCTCGCGCCTCGTCTTCGACCGGGGCGGCAACCTCTTCGTCACCCTCGGCGAGCGTTTCGATTTGCGCGATCAGGCGCAGAACCCGGCCAATCACCTGGGCAAGGTCGTCCATATCAAGCAGGAGGGCGGGCCGGCCGGCGACAATCCCTTCCTTAATCGCGAGGGCACGCGCCCCGAGATCTGGTCCATCGGCCATCGCAACGTGCAGGGCGCGGCCCTCAATCCCGCGACCGGAGAGCTCTGGACCGCCGAGCACGGCGCTCGCGGCGGCGACGAGATCAACATCCCGCGCAAAGGAAAGAATTACGGCTGGCCCGTCATCAGCTACGGGGTCGATTATTCCGGCGCGAAGATCGGCGAAGGCACGAAAAAAGCCGGCATGGAGCAGCCAATCTATTACTGGGACCCCTCCATCGCGCCCTCCGGCATGGCGTTCTACACGGGCGACAAATTCCCGGCCTGGCGCGGCAACGTTCTCGTCGGTGCGCTGGCGGGCAAGCTCGTGTCGCGGCTGGAGACGAACGGCGACAAGATCACCGGCGAGGAGCGCATGCTCCACAATCTCGGCGAGCGCATCCGCGACGTGCGACAGGGGCCCGACGGCCTCGTCTACCTGCTGACCGATTCAAGCCAGGGCCGCATCCTGCGGGTGAAGCCGGCCGATTAAAGCATCGTGCGCAAAAGGGAATCCGGCTCGCCTGAAAAGACATCCTGACGAAAGAAGTGAGCCGGTCAGACCCCAAAGGAAAACGCATTCCGGTCGAGGCCGCCGGTGGCGGCGCGCTGCGTTTCCCGCATCGTCGATTGCGGCGGCGGCAAGGAATGCCCCACCATGAACATCAGCGCACTCATGGCCGCAAACAGCGAGAAGACGAAGAACATGCCCGCGCCGCCGAATGCGCCAAGCGCGAACCCGCCCAGCAGCGGACCGAGGAAATTGCCGACCGACGAGAACGAGTGGGCGCCGAAATAGCTGCCCCGATTGGCGTCGTTCGCGATGCCGTCGACAAGCACGTATTCCGCAGGAATCACGAGAACTTCGCCGAGCGTGAACACGACCATAGACGCGATCAGCATCTCGACGCCAGAAGAGGCCGCAAACCCCACCTCTCCCGCAAGGAAGAGAATGCATCCCAGAACGAGCGCGCGAAGCGCACCAATCCTTTGGATCACGTGGCGCGCGGGCGTGCTCGCCAGGAGAACCACGACCGCGTTGGTCGTCACCAGAAGCGCAAAGGCCTTGATGCCGTCCTCGAAGGTGCTGCCGATATATTGCGACAGGGTGACGGACCATTGGCCGTGCACGGCGAGCAGCAGCGTACCGCCGCCGAGGAAGAAGATCAGGCGATGATCGCGAAAAGCCGCGCCGAGATTGCGCAGACTGGCGGCGTGCTTTGCGCCCTCTCCCGTTTCGGCCTGCAACACGCGATGTGGAACGATGCAAGCGACCATGATCGCGAAGAGCGCGTAGACGACTCCGGCAGTCACGAACAGAGCCGAGGCCCCTGTCCCGATCGCCACGCCGATCATCGGGCCGATGGCCCATCCGGCGTTGGTCGCGAGATAGCGCCACGAGAACACGCGCAAGCGCAGATGAGGCGGCGACGCATCGCTCATCAGCGCCCGCGAAACCGGGCTATAGATCGCCTCGGCAATTGCGGAAACGATCTGCGCCGCTCCAAATGTTAGAATGGAATTCGCAAGTCCGAGCCCGACCAAGGCGAACGACATGGACACCAAGCTGATCAGCAAGATGACCTTGCGCCCGACCAGATCGGAAATCGAGCCGGCGAAGGGCGCGATGACTGCGCCCAGGAGTGGCCCCGCGCCAAGCAGCGCGCCGATGCCGGCGGGGTTCAGACCGAACTCCTGCTGCAACTTCAAAGCCAGAAAGGTGAGGCTCATACCACGGGCAATGGCGGTAATGCCGGCCCCTGCGATGAGCAACCATACTATAAATCGCCCCGTGCGCTCCGAGTAACCCATCGCCTGCCCATCTGTATTCGGTCGTCTTTTACAGAAAGCCTTACCTCGCAATGCCCCGTTTGTCTCCTCGGGCCGCGCAAGTCTTGCCACCTCGCGGAATGATAGCCGGCTTCAGCGAGTTTCTTCAGTAACGGCGCCTGAATAGTCCGCGCTTATGCTCAACGCCCCTGGAAAATGAACGCCGCCCCCGCCGCGATCAGGGCGAAGCCGATCAGGTGGTTCCAGCTCAGCGGTTCCTTCAGGTACAGCACGGAAAAGCCTGCGAAGACAATCAGGGTGATGACCTCCTGCATGGTCTTCAACTCGGCAGCGGAATAGACCGCCGAGCCGATGCGGTTGGCCGGCACGGCGAACCAGTATTCGACGAAGGCGATGCCCCAGCTCAGCAGCACGGCGATCCAGAGGGGAGTCGCCTTGAACTTGAGATGGCCATACCAGGCGAAGGTCATAAAGACGTTCGAGGCGATCAGCATGGCCACGGGGGCGGCATAAGGATTCATGGATTTTTACCAAGGAGAGTGAGGACGATCCACCCTGCCCTATTCATCCATCTGTGCCTGTCAAGCGGTGGCATGTCCTTCGAGCTCTCAGCAGGCCCGCGGCAGCCGAAGGGCGGCGCAGCGAACGCTGAGCCGCTCCAGCACCTGCTTCCCTCCTGCGATCTGCGGATGGGACGGATCGAAGCCCTCGCGCTCCTCCCGCCGTGTCACGAACCCACTCGCCTTCTCGAAGGCTGCATCGAGACGGGTCTCGCTCCGCAGGGCCCTGTTGAAGAAGGCATCGCCGAAATAGGTCCAGGCGGCTCCATCCTGGCAGCCGAAGGACGGCCTGTCGGCGGCGGCAGCCGTGATCACCAGGGTCCGCTCGTCCGCCAGCGCCTTGGCGAAGATGCCGGAATAGCAGGCCGAGACGATGACCACCCGGTTCCTGGCCCTGGTCTCGTTGAGGAGCGCGCCCACATTCGCCGGCGTCACCATTCGCTTGTCGCGCCGCGAGACCAGGCCGATCCCGTCCGGACTGCCGTGAGAGGTAAGGACGAGCACGACGATGTCCTCCTCCGGGTCGAGGGCCTGACCCGCAGCCTGGGCGGCGGCAAGAAGCGAGGCGGGCGTCGCATCGGAGCGGCGCTTGGTGTTGAATCTGACGATGGTGCGCCCCTTCGATCCGATCTGCTGCTCCAGGATCCTCGCCGCGCCCTTGGCCTCGCTTTCGAAGACGCTTTGAGGGCCCCAGAGGCCGAAGGACAGGATGTAGACATCGGTCTCGCCCGGACGATGCGGCGCGAGCTTGAACGTATCAGGCAGGAGCGCCTGCTGGCTCAGCGCCCCCATCGGCGTCCCGAGGAACAAAGCAGCGCCGATCAAGGCACAGGAGAGGAACCGGCGCATCATGAACTCCCAGGCGTCAGAATGTTTCAGCCATATCGTAACTTCATAGCAAGGATGAGCGCTACGAGAATAAACGTGACGCTGTTGGCGAAGATGATCGGCGCATTGCCGGCCATGATGCCATAGATCAGCCAGAGACCGACCCCGAACGTGAAAATGCTCTGGGTGACGAGGGAAAGGGACTTCGTGTCCTTGGTCCGGATGGTCCGGAAAGCCTGCGGCAGCCAGCACACGGTCGTCAGGATGGCGGCTACGAAGCCGAGGATTTCAAGACCGGACATGATTGGATCGAATCGCGAGGAAATGAGGCAGCATTATCACGTCCATTCTGAAGGACTTATGAAATTCCGGGCGTAAGGGGTCGCGAAATTGCGCTGCCACGGGGCTATGGGACGCACCGCCCAGCGACATAACTCACTCGTGGAAGCTGAACCGAACGCCTTCTTCCGGGTTTTCCTGTCATGACGCAGAAACGAGATTTTTCCCACGAGGTTTCGATGGACATTGCAGTCGACAAGGTTTGCGACCTCATCACCCGCGTGAAGGCGATCGACGTGAAGGAGGGCGTGACCGATCCGGATTCCGGATCCAACCCCACCGACGACGGCAATATCGACATGCTGACCACGAACCCCGACGATTCGACGGAGGAAGAGGTCCGGGAAGTGGTCGCCGGTCTCAACGACGACGAGCGGGCCGACCTGATCGCCCTTGTCTATATCGGCCGCGGCGACATGGAACCGATGGAATGGGGCGATGCGGTACGCCTCGCCCGCGAACGCGAGGCCTCGAGTGCGCTTTCCACGGCGGACTGGCTCATCGGCATCCCCAATCTCGGCGACCTCCTGGACGAGGGCCTGAACGCCCTGGGACGGAGCTGCGACTGATTACTGCCCCAGGCCCGAGCGCCACCCGGAATTGGAACACGCGAGAACGTGAACGGCAAAACCGGATCCCGCCTCTGCCGACCGCACGCCGACGCCGCATTTGCGACAAGGATCGCGATGACACTCCGCATCGTGCTTCATGGAGAGTGCCATGCCCCCACGCCACCCGCCACGATCCCCCGCCGGGCCTGCGGGAAACCCCGGCGACGCGGCTCCTGAAGAGTCGCGCACCGGCACAGTTCCCGTCGGCGAACCCGGCAATCTCACATCGCCGATGCCACAGGGCGAACCCGCATCCGACGAGCAGAAACGAGCGGACGACTCAGAACGCGCCCGCATGGAACGCGCCGCGCGCTACCTGAAGGGTCCTACCGCTTTCTCCGCGTAACCCCCTTTTTTCAAGAGGCCGTGAACCTCCCGCCGCATCACGCACCACGCTCCTGTTCATCCCTTCGAAGGTCGGCTTTCGATCGATGGCCCGCTGCCGGGCTGAGCGCCTGGAACAACTCACGGGTAGGCTATCGCTCCGCCCGCGAGATACGGATCCACGGATTCCCTGCCCCCTCTCCGTGAGGGGGCAAGTTCCCCACCCTTCCCAAATCCGGCCGTTTGTACCATATTCGTTCCATGGCCAAAGCACCCAAGAAGCCCAAGCTTTCCACCGGGAAGGCGTCGAAACCTGAATTGAAGCCGCTGGATACCTATCTGGCCGATCTGCTGAATCCCGCGGTCAATCGGGAGCGGCAGGCGGCGGAAGGGTTCGCCGAGCGGGCGCAGGAGACCTTCATCCACGGCAATGTCACGGATGTGGACCCGGCGCTCGCGAAGAAGCTCGGCTTGAAGGGGCCCGATGACGGGCCGGACACACTGCGCGACGACGAAGGCGCGCCCGAACCGCTCGACGTCAACGGCGTTTCGGCCACCGTGGATGCGCTCACCAAGCTGCTGACCGAAGGCGATCCGCGCTTCAAGGATGGCAAGCTCTGGGTGCCGCACCGCCCGACTCGGCCGGAGAAGTCCGAGGGCGGCATTCCGTTCAAGCTGGTGTCGGACTTCAAGCCCTCGGGCGACCAGCCCACCGCCATCGCTGAGCTGGTGGACGGCGTGCGCCGCAACGAGCGCGATCAGGTGCTGCTCGGCGTCACCGGCTCGGGTAAGACCTTCACCATGGCGCAGGTGATCGCGGCGACGCAACGCCCCGCGTTGATCCTCGCGCCCAACAAGACGCTGGCGGCGCAGCTCTACGGCGAGTTCAAGTCGTTCTTCCCCGACAACGCGGTGGAATATTTCGTCTCCTATTACGATTACTACCAGCCCGAGGCCTACGTTCCGCGCTCGGATACCTTCATCGAGAAGGAATCCTCCATCAACGAGCAGATCGACCGCATGCGCCACGCCGCGACGCGCGCGCTGATCGAGCGCGACGACGTCATCATCGTCGCCTCCGTGTCGTGCATCTACGGTATCGGCTCGGTCGAGACCTATACGGCCATGACCTTCTCGGTGAAGGTGGGCGAGCGCATCGAGCAGCGCCAGCTCATCGCGGACCTCGTGGCCTTGCAATACAAGCGCATCCAGAACGATTTCGCCCGCGGCACCTTTCGCGTGCGCGGCGACGTGATCGAGCTCTTTCCGGCCCACTTGGAAGATCGCGCCTGGCGCATCGGCCTGTTCGGCGACGAGATTGAAAGCATCGTCGAGTTCGATCCGCTCACCGGCAAGAAGACGAACGATCTCTCTTTCGTGAAGGTCTATGCGAACTCGCACTACGTGACGCCGCGCCCGACCCTGCAACAGGCGGTAAAGGGCATCGAGACGGAGTTGCAGCAGCGGCTGAAGGAGCTGGCGCGCATGGGCCGCCTGCTCGAAGCGCAGCGCCTGGAGCAGCGCACGCAGTTCGACCTCGAGATGATCGAGGCCACCGGCGTGTGCAACGGCATCGAAAACTATTCGCGCTATCTCACCGGCCGCAAGCCCGGCGAGCCGCCGCCGACCCTCTTCGAATATCTGCCCGACAACGCACTGGTCTTCACCGACGAGAGCCATGTTACCGTGCCGCAGATCGGCGGCATGTATCGCGGCGACTTCAGGCGCAAGGCCACCCTCGCGGAATACGGCTTCCGCCTGCCCTCCTGCATGGACAACCGCCCGCTGCGTTTCGAGGAATGGGACGCGATGCGCCCGCAATCGGTGCATGTGTCCGCGACGCCAGCGAAGTGGGAGATGGAACAGACCGGCGGCGTGTTCGTGGAGCAGGTCATCCGCCCCACGGGCCTCGTCGACCCGGTGGTGGAAATCCGGCCCGCGCGCAGCCAGGTGGACGATCTCCTGCACGAGGTGAAGGAGCTTGCCGCCAACGGCTATCGCGCGCTCGTCACCACGCTCACCAAGCGCATGTCGGAAGACCTCACGGAGTATCTGCACGAGAACGGCGTGCGCGTGCGCTACATGCACTCCGACATCGACACGCTGGAGCGCATCGAAATCATCCGCGATCTGCGCCTCGGCGCCTTCGACGTGCTGGTCGGCATCAACCTGTTGCGCGAGGGTCTCGACATTCCCGAATGCGCGCTCGTCGCCATTCTCGATGCGGACAAGGAAGGCTTTTTGCGTTCCGAAACATCCCTGGTGCAGACCATCGGCCGCGCAGCGCGCAACGTGGAAGGCAAGGCGATCCTCTATGCGGATCACATGACCGGCTCCATGGAGCGCGCGATTGCGGAAACCAACCGCCGCCGCGAGAAGCAGCTCGCCTACAACGCCGAGCACGGCATCACGCCGCAGAGCGTGAAGAAGAACATCGCCGACATTCTGGAAAGCGTCTACGAGCGCGACCATGTCAGCGTCGATACGGGCCTTGCCAAGACAGGCGAGACCGTGGGCCACAACCTCAAGGCCGTGATCGCGGATATGGAAAAGCGCATGCGCGAGGCCGCCGCGAACCTGGAATTCGAGGAAGCCGCGCGGCTTCGCGACGAGCTCAAGCGCCTGCAGGCGACGGAGCTTGCCATCAGCGACGATCCGCTGGCCCGCCAAACCGAGGTGGAGCGCGAAGCCGGGCGCTATTCCGGCTCCCGCAAATACGGCCGCAATGCCAATCTCCCGCCGAAGGGACTGCCGCCCTCGCCGGAGGGCGCGAGCCCCGCCGAGGAGGATACCCATATCTGGGGTCCCACCGGCAAGAGCCGTTCGGACGAGGGCACCCGCATCCGCAAGCCCACCCTCGACGAAATGGGCCCCGGCACGGACCGCGAAGTGCCCCTGAACTTCAAGGAACGCCCCCTGCCGCGCTCGACCCAAGGGCATGGCGGGCAGAAGCCGAAATACAAGGGACGCAAAGGGCGGTAAGGTCCGCCCCGCCTCTTCCGCCACCCCGACCTCGTGCCCGGCGAAGGGATCAGCCCGGCTGGGTCGCTAGAATCCCCGCCATGATCGAGCCGATGAAGGTGCCGACCACGGCGGCCGTCGCCATCGCCTTGGGCAGGAGAAGACCGGCGTGCCGGGCGTCTGGATACCAGCCCGCCACGACGGTGCGCCACTGCCAATAGAGCGAGAACGACCAGAGGCCCGGATAGGGCCGGTTCTCCCGCCGGCAGATATCCCAGACGATCCGGTCGTTGATCCGGTAGAACACCACCGACGCCGCTCCGAAAAGCGCCAAGCAGACAAGCCCCACCCAAGCCATCACCCGAAGCTCCGGCCTTCATCCCGCCCGCCATGATGAAGGCAGGGCGGGCCATCTTTATGGCGATGGGGGAGCGCCGAGGTCGCCCCTGACATCCCCCGGCGAGCGCAGTGCGGGAGGGGGATCCAGCGTCCAGCGTGGCGCTGATGGATTCCCTTCCCCTCCGCTGCGCTACGGCCGGGAATGACACGCGCAGCGTCACCTCTCCCGTGGGGAGAGGTCGGAACCATTAGGTCCGGGGGAGGGGTACAGGTCTGTCCGGATCACGCGCATCCCCTCCCCCTTGCGGGGAGGGGGCAGGGGTGGGGGTCGTAAAGTCGAAACGATCCCTCACTCATTGATACGTCCAGGCCGCTACCGGCGCCTTGCTGATTGTTCACTCACCCGGTCGTTCCACCCCCACCCTCAATCCCTCCCCGCAAGGGGGAGGGAAAGCCGCGTGTCCCAGCATCACTTGCGGCAGAAGAAGGGTGGGAAGGTGCTGGCCGTTCCCGCGTTCATCGCCGCGACGACCATCATGTTCGCAAGGTCGAGTTCCTCGGCGGACCGGGGGCAGACATCGGTCTTCTCCCTGCAACCCGACGCCAGGAAGGCCTCGTGACGGTCGAGGAATTCCTGTCCCAGACCCTGTGTCCCCCGCCGCGCGATGGCCTCGGCCCACGCCTTCTTGTAACGGGCGCACTTCACCTCGGGCCAGTTTTGTTGGGATTGGCTTTCCTGCGCGACGGCGAAAGACGCCCCGCCGACAGCCGCGAAGACCAACAAGGCCGCGAGCGCGGCGATCAATCGTGTCGGACGGCCCATCTCACCCTCGTCTTGCGCGGCACGGGCGCGATGGACCACGACGCCCGGTCCGGGTCAAGGCTTCGGAGCGGGGCATGCTTGTGGCGGCGGAGGAGCGAGCGAAACCCACCCCTGTCATCCCCGTTCTCCGCCCTTCCCTCACCCGCACAAGCCCGTCATCCCCGGATTGTGCCAGGGATCCACGCCTTGCTCCGCTACGGCGTGGGAAAACGCGAGATGGCCGGGACAAGCCCGGCTATGACGAGGGGAGACATTGGGATGGAGCGAGAGGATGCCCCTGGCGCAAGGAGCGCCCGCTGCCGGTTCAACGCAAAGGCATGGGGGCAGAAGTCGAAGTATCGGAAGGGGCGGTGAGGGGCTCTCGCGTGAACGCGATGATTCTACAAACTAACCACCCCAACCAATCTCAAATTGGCGCTACTTTATCCGCTAGCAAGAAGAGGCTCAAGTCTATCTTTAGTTGTGGAACCAGCCTTCTTCTTTAACGACTTGTCGCTCTGAACAGGATAAAAATCACTACGTTCAGTGCTTTCGGCAGTAGGGAAATTGTGAATCTTAAAAGGATCAATCACGAACTCGCCATTCATACGCTCAGCCATTCTTTTCGAGGTCGAGATAATCAACTCGATCTCAGCAGTCCACTCATTATGGTTCTGAGCCATCGCGCCTCTCCCTGTCGAAGCGATTCACTTTTACTGGTGAACCTAAACTGATTCGTACGGGTATCTAGGGTCTAAACAAAACATTAACAGGGAGTTTAGAGCTGAATGTCTGACGCGTTAAAATCTGCCGAGTGTCCGGAGCTGGTGTTTGGAATCGCAGGACCGATTGGTGTTGATATCGACGCCATCACAGATAGCCTATTTAACGCGCTTCGGGCGGTGCGATATGAATCTCAAGTTATCAAAATAACCTCAGAAATGGAGTTCTTCCATTCGGGCATCAATAAGCCAGAGGAACAAAATTTTTTCACCGAAGTGACCTATAAAATCGACTATGCGAACGCGCTCTGCAAAAAATATGCGGATAGCTCGACCTTAGCGCGGATCGCAATTCGCGGCATTCAGGCTCAGCGAGCGCGCCTAACCGGGAACTCCCAAAAGGCCAAAGACAATACAGCGTATATTATCAGACAACTTAAGAGACCAGATGAAATTTACCTCCTTCGACAAGTCTATGGAAAGCAATTTGTTTTAGTATCCGCATATGGATCAGCAGAACAGCGTAAAAAACTGATAGAAAATAAGCTGAAACGCACGCTTTCAACGCTTACTACTGCCCATGAGGTTTCAAGCAAAGCGGACGAACTAATCGAGCGAGATGCGAGCGAGGACGGAGAGTTTTTTGGCCAGAAACTTCGTGAAACTTTTCATCTTGCCGATGTTTTTATAGATGGTATCTCGAAGCAGGAGATGGATGAAAAATTAAGTCGCTTTGTTAATGCATTTTTTGGGAGAACTGATATCACCCCTTCCAAAGAAGAATACGGGATGTATGCTGCTAAATCAGCATCTTTACGCTCTTCCGATCTTTCAAGACAGGTTGGAGCTGCGATTTTTTCAAAGGAAGGTGAACTTATAACACAAGGGTGCAACGAAGTTCCCAAGGCATTTGGTGGAACATATTGGGATCTTGAGGAACCGGACTACCGTGACGTGAGAATCGGGCACGATCCCAATGAGATTCTAAAAAAAGAACTTCTGAGAGATTTATTTGATCGCTTAAAGAGAGCAAACTTACTTTCGGAAACCGCCTTAAGACTTGGCCCACCTGCCAAGATAGTTGAGAAATTAAGCAAAAAAGCCAAAATCGGTGTTGCCGATAGTGCGGATGGCCCCCTTGTCGGAGCCATCGCGATGGATTTGACAGAGTATGGACGTGTTGTCCACGCAGAGATGTGCGCAATATGCGACGCGGCTCGATTGGGGCGCAGCATCAAAGGAGCACGACTTTATTGCACAACGTTTCCTTGCCATAATTGCACTAAACATATTTTGGCTGCGGGAATTGAGAAGGTTATCTATATGGAGCCCTATCCTAAAAGTAAGGCTAAAGATCTTCACGAGAACGAAATCGAAATAGAAGCGGAAACCGCCGGCAAGGTATCATTCATTCCTTTTCTCGGCATCTCCCCCCATCGCTATCGCGACATCTTCCAAAAAGGGAAACGAAAGAACCCCGATGGTTCAGCTAAGCGTTGGTACGGGGGCGTTGAAAAACCGATGCTAGATAACGTGCCTATCTCTTACATCGATTTAGAATATACAGCTCTTGGTTCGCTTATTGGAACGATCGAACGGAAAGCAGCATCAAAAAAATCGAAATTGACAATAAAAAAATAACAACAAACCATAAATCAAATACTGTATATTATAATAAAATCTTTCGCTTATATTTTCATCACTTCACTCACGATAGAAGCGGGATCGTCATCGAGCGCCTCTGCCACCTCCATAAACTCAAGCGTATCAAGCCGACGCTCGCCGCTTTCGTATTTACTGACATAGGTCTTGTAGTTGCCCAACCGCTCACTCAGCTCTTCCTGAGTGAGGTCCGCCTTCTTACGCGCGTGGCGAAGAGGCATGCAGAGCTTTTCTTGTCGCGTCGTGTGAATCGACTTCATGTCGCGGTCTGCACTATCCGTCAGCTTTCAATCCGCACTTCCTTCACGATGGAAGTGGGATCAACCCCAAGAGCCTCCGCCACGACAATCGTCTCAATGAGTGTCAATTCCCGCTCGCCACTCTCGTATTTGCTGACGTAGCCCTTGTACGCCCCGAGCCGCTTTTCCAGCTCGATCTGCGTAAGACCAGCCTTCTTGCGGGCGTGCCGAAGGAGCATGCAGAGCTTTTCGTGCCGCGTCGTGTGAATGGATCGCATGGAACCGTCGGACCTGTGGACGACGGGCGAAATATGCAAATTTAGAGAATTCTCCGATTAGACGGAATATTCTCTATATTAGAGATTTATGATAATTGCTGGCGGAGCAATCCGTTCCAGTCCGTCGAGAAGCCTGCCCATGTCCACCTCCTGGAAACGCTCCCGCGAAGCCAAGCTCTGGCGCAGTCTCGATACGGCGCAGGCCATGCGCATCGTGGCCGATTGCTATGGGGCGGGAGCCGGGGCGGAGGTGCTGTTGCGGACGTTTCTGGCGGAGAGGGATCTGAACCTGCCCGCCGTGCGGTTCTGGCTCGCAGTCTATGCGGAATTGAAGGGGCCGGGACCCCAGGCGAATCTCCCTCACGCGCCTTTGGGTTGAGCGGGATGGCGGCGGATCGGGGATTAGCGCGACGGATTTCCCTTCCTCTTGCGGGGAGGGATTGAGGGTGGGGCAGAACAACCGGGTGAGCGGGCCGTCCAGCAAGGCGCCGGTATTCGCCTTGAGCCTTCGCCAATTCACATAGCGCTCCGACTTTGCGCCCCCCACCTCCAACTCCTCCCCGCAAGGGGGAGGAGAGCAGGTTGCGCTCTCTCCGGAGAAGGCGCGCCCCTCACCCGCCGCGCAGGCTCCGGTCTCACAAAGGCACGGCGAAGGAGCAGCGCAGGCCCTCGGCGTGGAAGCACATGTCGAGGGAGCCTTCCAGCTCGTTGCGGATGCCGCGCTCGATGAGCCGCGAGCCGAAACCCTTGCGGGTGGGTTCGCGGACGAGCGGGCCGTTCTTCTCCACCCAATCGACCTTGAGCACCGGCTTGCCGGCGGGGTCGCGTTCGGTGCGCCAGGCGATGTCGACGCTCCCCTGCGGCGCGGAAAGGGCGCCGTATTTCACGGCATTGGTGGCGAGTTCGTGGAAGGCCATGCCGAAGGTCAGCGCCTGCTGGGGCGTGAGGCGGATTGAATCTCCCACCGCGCAGACCCGCCGCTCGTCGATGCCGCCATAGGGCTCCAGCTCCGCGCAGAGGATCTCGCGCATGGAGGCGCTTTCCCACAATTCCTGAGTCAGGATGTTGTGGGTCGCCGAGAGCGCGAGCAGGCGGGCCTGGAAGGCCTCCTTGAAAGCCTCCAAACTGGTGCTGCCGCGCAGGGTCTGCACGGCAAGCGATTGCACGACGGAGAGCGTATTCTTCACCCGGTGGTTCAATTCGTGAACCAGCAGGTTCTGCCGCTCCTGCACCTGCTTGCGCTCGGTGATGTCGAGACACGCGCCGACCATGAGGGAATGGGGATGCTTCTTCGGATCGCGGATCATGCGGCAGCGGGCATACATCCACCGCACGGCGCCATCCGGAAGCACGGCGCGGAACTCGTAATCAGCGCTGCCGTGCAGCTTCGCATCGCGAATGGTCGCGCGGACATGGGCGCGATCCTCCGGGTGCACGAGGTGCAGGAAGGCCTCGCCGCGCCGCGGCTCCTGATCGGGAATGAGCCGGAACAGATGAACCAGCGCCGGGTCCCATTCGATGCAATCCTCGCGGATATTCCACCGCCACGTGCCCGTGCCAGAGGCTTCCAGCGCCGCAACGAGCTTCTCCTGCGCGACCTCCAGCCGTTCGACGGTGCCTCTCAGCGCCGATGCGACGAGGACCGACAGCCTCGCGCCGAAAAAGTAAAGCCCCAGATCCGCGAGCGTGCTTGCCGCGAAAAGAGGCGTGTCGCTGTAGGCCAGAAAGAGAATCGCGACGGTTGCCCCGAGCAACAGAGCAAACATGCCCGCCCCCGCGCCACCCAGCACGGCCGCCATGAGCACGATCGGGTAGAGCGTGATATCGAGAAGATTGTCACCGAGGAAAGGTTGAAGCGCCATGCGTACGCCGATCCCGACCAACACCATGACGGTCGTGATCACATAGGCAAGGCTGGAATTGGCGGGCACCAACTTGGTGTAACGGGTCAGCAAGGGCGAACTCTGGCACGAGTTACGAGACAAGATAACGTATCAAATAAGAGGTGCCGATATTCGCATCTTCGTGTCAATCCTTCGCGGACGACACGCTCCTTCCCTGTTCGGCGGCATAGTCGGGAGGGGCTAGGTCCAGAGGCCCGGAGGGCGCCCCGTCATCCGCTAAGGGGACAGCGGATGACGGGTTTCCCGATCACACGCAGGATCGGGAATGCGACCTTGCCTCTTGCGGCCCGGTTGGAGGCCGACGGGCGACGGGAGCTTGCATGACAGAGCCCCCGCCCTCGCCTGCCTCCAAGCCATCGCATGGCTGCGGCGGGAAAAGAGATAGACGCGAGCCCAGGCCTCCGATGTGCGCGGCCACACGGGACCGCCCGTGGATGAAGGTCCGGAAGCAGGCGTCGCGCCGGAGCTTCAGATTCGTCCCATCAGCAGCAGGATGATGAAAATGATGAGGATGACGCCGAGGATACCGCTCGGGCCGTAACCCCAGCCGCGGCTGTAGGGCCAGGCCGGAACGGCGCCCAGGAGAAGCAGGATGACGATGATGAGCAGAATAGTGCTGATTGCCATGGTGAAGTGTCCTTGACCTGTTGCCTCGACCCTTCCCTGCGTGCTGCTGCCGGGGAGGGTCTTCCAAGATCCTTGATGGTTGGGAGAGCCGTCGGAGCAGCGCTCTCCGCCGCTCCGACGCGCTGTCACGCTCCCGCGCTCAAGGTGTCCATGCTGAGAAACTTGGCAGTACGGATTAAGTTCCCCCTGAAGGAAATTGGGGGTTCGGCGAAAGGAATCCGTGCGGCAGGGGGAACGATAAAGCCAACCTGGACGTTGGACGTGAGGCGATTGGGTGCCGCCATGAGTGCGACCCATCAGGGAGGTCGCGAACCCGCATGGACCAGGATGACCCAATGGAACCGAAAAACCGTAAAAACGAATCCTATGGCAAATCTTATGACGATCCCGAGCCCATTCCGGGAATGAAAAGATCGTCGCCGGCCCTCACCCGTTCGATCCAGGTTCAGATCGGTCAGCGCCTGCGCCAGTTCTACGAGTCGCTGGCTCTGGGAGAGACGCCCGTACCCGAAAGGTTCATCGAAATCATCAATCGCCTCGATCAAAGGGTGCCGGAGAAGCAGCAATCATGAGCATCGACATCAACCTTCGCGATTCCATGCTCAAGGCGACGCCGAACTTGCGCGCCTTTGCGATCTCTCTCACCAACAATGTCGATCGCGCCGACGACCTCGTGCAGGAAACCCTGATGCGGGCGATCGCCAATATCGACCGCTTCCAGCCGGGCACGAACATGCAGGCTTGGCTCTTCACCATCCTGCGCAATCTCTTCCATTCCGAATACCGCAAGCGCCGCCGCGAGGTGGAGGATGCGGACGGGAAATATGCAGCGACCCTCTCGGTCCAGCCGGACCAGATACCTCATCTCGACTTCGAGGACCTGCAAAAGGCTCTCGCCCGCCTGCCGCACGACCAGCGGGAAGCGCTGCTGCTCGTCGGCGCCTCGGGCTTCTCCTACGAGCAGGCTGCGGAGATCTGCGGCTGCGCCGTGGGTACTATCAAGAGCAGGGTCAACCGCGCACGCAACCGGCTCGCCGAGCTGATGCATTTCACCGACATGGATGAAGATATCGGTCCCGACCGCGTGACCTTGTCGGTCATGGCCGCGGTCGCTTGACCGGAACGGCCGCTGAAGCGGCCGTCAGAGCATCGCGCGCAAAAGTGGACCCGGTTTTGTGGCCACATGATGCTCCCATCAAAGGAGAAAGCATCGGATGGTCCTAAAAGTGGAAGCCACTTTAGGTCCGATGCTTTAGCGGCGGCGGAACTGCGGATTGCCGCGCTGCGGCGGCCGGGGACCGGACGAACCGGAATCCTTATGACGGAAGATGAGGCGACCCTTTTCCAGATCGTAGGGGGACATCTCCACCGTCACGCGGTCGCCCGCGAGCGTCTTGATGCGGTTCTTCTTCATCTTGCCCGCCGTATAGGCAATGACCTCGTGCCCGTTATCGAGCTGCACGCGATAGCGCGCATCGGGCAGAATTTCGGTCACCAGACCTTCGAACGTGATGAGCTCTTCCTTTGCCATGCAAAGCCTTCCGTCTCAAAAACAAAAAAGCCGCCCCTCAGCGGAACGGCTGATATGCAAGAGGGCGCGACAGGCACGCCCTCCGGCATCAAACCCTTACGCGTTCTGCAGGTTCACTGCAGAGGCGCGGCCGGTGCGCTGGTCGGTCTGAAGCTCGTAGGAGATCTTCTGACCTTCGCGGAGACCGCGCATACCAGCGCGCTCAAGCGCCGTCGCATGAACGAACACGTCCTTGCCGCCGTTGTCGGGCTGGATGAAACCATAGCCTTTGGTTTCATTGTACCACTTCACGGTTCCCGTTTCCATGGGAATTCCCTTTCACTGTCGTTTGCACGTAGGTGGAAGCCAAAGCCAAACCACCCATTAGTCGATATTGGTAGAGAGAAGGAACGTGCGCTCGGCAGTGCCAAAGCGAAGTAGCCCAGTCGTCCGGCCAAATGTCGATGGGAAATAACTAGGCGAAGGTCGGGGCAATTGCAAGACATCCACTACTTTTGCACCTGTCGAGCTACCCCTAAGCTTGCCCGATACCATGCCGGCCCCACTCCCCTTCCCGACTGACCATCCTCTCCTCTGAACTCGGCCTTTTAGACATGGTTCCAATCGCCTTCAAATCCCAGGAAACGCAAGGAACTGTCTCCTCCCCCCTTCGTTGGCCTGCAGAGCCGCCCGGCATGGCGGCCCTATTCAAACAACCGAGGAACGCTCTCATGGTCAACGATCGTTACCGCTATGATCCGGATCGGTATCGCGGCCGACCCTTAAGCCGGCGCGACAGGGAAGAGGCCTATCGCGGCCGCGACCGTTATGGTTCCGACTACGATTACAGCAGACATGAGGATGACGATTACATTGCCCGGCGCGCCTTCGGCAATCCCTCGTCCGGCTACGGCCGTAATCGCAGCTACGAAACGGGGCGCGAGCGCGATTTCGGGGACTCCGCCGGTTACGGCACAGGCGGCTCGGCCCGCGATTGGCGCGATGTAGTCGGCGAGGATCGCAGGCGCGGCATGACGGGCTACGGCGTCGATTACAGCCGCAGCCAGGATCCCTACATGGGCTATGGCTCCTCCTACGAGGAGGATCGTGACCGCTACGGATCGGGCTATTTCGGCCGCGGCTCCCGTGATTACGGCGACGAGCGCAGCTTCTTCGAGCGGGCCGGCGACGAAGTGCGATCATGGTTCGGCGATGAAGAGGCCGAACGCCGCCGCGACATGGATATGCGACGCTCCGCACAATACCATCGCGGGCGCGGCCCCAAGGGCTATCAGCGCTCCGACGAGCGCATCCGCGAGGACGTGAACGACCGCCTGACCGACGATCCCCATATCGACGCCTCGGAGATCCAGGTGACCGTCTCGAGCCGCGAGGTGACACTCGATGGAACGGTCGGCAGCCGTTTCGAAAAGCGTCACGCGGAAGATATCGCCGAATTCGTATCCGGCGTGACCCATGTCCAGAACAATCTGCGGGTTCAGCAGGTTGCGGATGCCGGCATGGAAGGCAGCATGTTCTCAGGTTCCGATACATCCCGCTCAACCGACAAAGAGCAGCCCTCTCTCGGGGTGGGCACGACCAGCCGACGGGTGACGGGCGCGTCTAATACCTGACGCCTGTCGTCCACAATCGAGGACACCCCGGCCATCCGGGGTGTCTTTTGCGTTTCAGGCAAGGTTTCACCGGCAGAACCGGGTTGTCCTGGCAAGGAAACAGGCCCACCGCCACGGAGGATGCCCCCATTTATCGCCCCATCCCCTCTTGCCTTTCGCTCCACAGCCTGCAACCCCATATGTGGCGGGGAGGCTGAGAACGATAATGGCAGGTATTTCCGTCACTCTTGAGGGCAATAACATTCAGCTCGCTTTCCAGAAGGGCGAGCAATCGACCGCTGTCGTCATGGATCCCCACGCGGCGCGTTCCCTCGTCAGGGCCCTGAGCCAACTCCTTATGGCCATCGGCGAAAGCTCCGAGGAAGGCGAAGACGGTACGGAAGAAATGCTGGACGTCACCTCGCCTACCATCGATATCGGCATGGATGAGAATGGCATGGCCGTCGTCGCCCTTCAGGCTGGTCCGATGCCCCCCTTCATGCTGCGTTTGAAGGATGACGAGGCTCGGCATATCGCCAACAGCCTGCTTGAGATCTTGAACAGCCCGCGCGACGTCAGGATCTCGCTCGGAGGCCACTAGCCTTCCCTTTAAGGCGCCTTCTGACGGAGTCAGGGGCTCCTGGTTCGCACGGCGGAGCATCGAGAGGGTCGCGCACGTTCTGTCGATCGTGCCACCTTTCGCGCTCGATCGAGGAACTTCGATACCCTCATCCGGTTGTCGAACGCGGGCATCTTGCCACGCTTCGGACGAGGTCGATGACGGTTCACAACCCGGACTTTACCCCAATCGCGCATCCAGGCGTCCCGATCCTCGACGCCAAGGCCGAGCCGACGCTGAAATATCCCGAGGCAGAGGCCTTCTACGCGGAAGCGCTGCGGGAGCTGAACCAGCTCGGCCTGCCCTTCCTGCTGGCTGGAACCTATGCGCTTTCAGCCTATACGGGCATCACGCGTCCGACGAAGGATCTCGATATCTTCTGCAAAGCCGGCGACTACACGCGCGTCCTGTCCCATTTCAAGAACCTCGGCTACGCGATCGAGATCGAGGACGACCGCTGGCTCGGCAAGGTTTTCAAGGGGCGCTATTTCTTCGATGTGATCTTCGCCTCGTCGAACGGCACGATGCCGATCGGCGATCAATGGTTCGAGAATGCCCGGCAGATCGAAGTCTTCGGCTCGCCGGTCCGCATCGTCGGCCCGACCGAACTCGTCTGGTCCAAATGCTTCATTCAGCTCCGCCACCGCTATGACGGAGCCGATGTCGCTCACACCATCCTCAAGGCCAATGACCTGATCGATTGGCATCGGCTCCTGGCTTACATGGAGGTGCATTGGGAAGTGCTCCTGATGCATCTTCTCAACTTCCGCTGGATCTACCCGACCGAGCGCGACAACGTTCCGCGCTGGGTCATGGACGAGCTTCTCGACCGGCTTTCCAAGCAGCTCGATCTGCCCCCACCGCAGATGAAGGTTTGCCGCGGGCGAATGTTCTCCCGCGTGGATTATGAAATCGACGTCAAGGAATGGGGCTTCGCCGATGTGGGCGGCGAAGGCGAATGGCGGAATGACTGAGGCACATCCCCCCTTGAGGGTCGCCGCCATGGGCGATCTCCATGTCCGTGAAGACAACGTGGAATCCTATCGCGAGCTCTTCGGTGAAATCTCCAGGGAAGCCGATGTTCTCGTCCTGACGGGCGACCTGACCGATCTCGGCAAGCCCCGCGAAGCCGAGCTTCTGGCGCAGGACATCAAGGCCTGTTCCATTCCCGTGGTCGGCGTGCTCGGCAACCATGATTACGAATGCGGTGCGCCCGAGGAGGTCTCGCGGATCCTTCGCGATGCGGGAATGCGCCTGCTCGATGGCCAATCTTGCGAGATCGGCGGCGTCGGTTTCGTCGGTGTGAAGGGCTTCGCAGGCGGATTCGGCCGGCGTATGCTCGGATCCTTCGGTGAGCCCGCCATCAAGCAATTCGTGAGCGAGGCCATGAACGAAACCTTACGCCTTGAGAACGCCATGCGTCAGGTCCGCACCAAGCGCTCCGTCGTCATCCTTCACTATGCCCCCATCGTCGAGACGATCGAAAGCGAGCCTTTGGAAATCTACCCGTTCCTCGGCTCGTCGCGGCTTGCCGAGACCATCGACCGTTTCAAGGTCACGGCCATCGTGCATGGCCACGCGCACCGGGGCCGCTATGAAGGACGCACCCCCGGCGGGCAGCCGGTCTACAATGTGGCCAGACACATCGAGAAGCCGACGGGCAAGCCCTATGCGATATTGGAAATTTAGGCTGCCTGCAGCATCCGGCCGTCAGAATCGCGTTCCCGGATCGATCGGGTTGCCGGGCAGATAATCCGGCTCGGAACCGGGGCCTTTGGGATCGGTGATGCCAGGATCGTTGACCGGATAAGGCGTGCGCGGTCCTGTCGGGCCGATATCGGGCTTTTCGCCGGGTACTTGGCCAGGAGGAACTTCGCTCGGGATATTGCCGCCCGGTGCAGGGTCATGGCTCGGCGTTTCAGGATTGATCATCCTCTCTCCCTTCTTGGCATGATGGCTCACGGGATCAACCGACCCATCCACGAGGGGTTCCGCGATAAAGGCGCGCGGCCGGAACTCTCACACCGCCCACCCGTTGCCCGGCAGATCACAAACAACGGAGAGCGCCATGCCCGATATCAAACAGGCCAAGATCCTCATCATGGCCACGGATGGCTTCGAGCAGTCGGAACTGCTGGTCCCACAGAAGACGCTCAAGGATGCCGGCGCGACCGTCGTCGTTGCATCTCCGAAATCGCGTATGAAGCCCGACAGCATTCGCGGCTGGGACATGAAGGATTGGGGTCAGAACGTCAAGGTCGACAAGGATCTGGAGGATATCAACCCTGCGGAATTCGATGCGATCGTGATGCCGGGCGGACAGATCAACCCGGACAAGCTGCGCGTCGAGCCGAAAGCGATCGAAATCATTCGCGCATTCTACTCGGACGGCAAGGTTGTCGCCGCCGTCTGCCATGCGCCTTGGCTTCTCATCGAGGCCGGCTTGATCAAGGGCAGGAACTGCACCTCGTATCACTCGATCAAAACCGACGTGATCAATGCGGGCGGCAAATGGCAGGACGAGAAAGTCGTGAGCGACCAGGGCGTCATCACCAGCCGCAATCCGGGCGATCTCGACGCTTTCTCCGCGAAGATCATCGAAGAGGTGCAGGAAGGACGCCATACGGGCCGTCGTGCGGCAGCCGAATAGGATTCGCTTTCTTTCAGATGCGAAAAAGCGGCCGGTTCATCACCGGCCGCTTTTCATGTCAGATGCGCGAGAGGTTTAGCTCTGCTGGATCGCCGACAGCTTCCAGGAACCGCCCAGATCGCGCCGGAACGTCCAGACCTCGGAAGCTTCCACCGGCCTCGACGGATCGCCCTCGACGACACGGCCCGTGGCCTTGTCCGTCGTGACGTCGTTCAAGGAATAACGCATGGCGACGGTTGCATAATCGGCGCTTCCTTCGCGCCAAGCCTCGGCCAGGTCACCCTGAAGCAGATGCACGTTGGACACCGTATTCACCACGCCGCGAGAGGCGTTGTCGTTCAGTTCTTCCTGGATGTAGCCTGCCATCTCGGGCGTGGCCAAGGTCCAGAGCTTGGCCACGTCGTTGCGCGAATACGCATCCTGCACCTCGCTCAGCGTCCGCTCGAAAGCGGCGTAATCCTGCTCGCCGATCCCGATCTCATCACGCACGCCCGGCCGCTGCTGGCGTGTCTGGCCAAGGCCACCGAGGGCACTGCCGAGACCGGCACCGAGTCCGCCACCAAGACCGCCCAGTCCGCCGCGCCCCGCGGGCGGAACGGCACCATCGGACATGGAACGCTCATAGCCCTGCGGCCCTGCATAGGCCGGCTGCTGCCGACGGCGGAACCACTTCATGGCGAGCGAGACCAGGAAGACCACGAGACCGATCTGGAGCAGAAGCCCCAGAACCGAGCCGAGGCCGGACAGGCCGCCGAAGAAACCATGGCCCATCAGCATGCCGAGCAGACCGGCGCCGAAAAGGCCGGCCATGAGCCCGGTGCCGAAGCCGAAGCGGCGTGGCTGCGCCGCGGCGGGGTTAGGCATGCCCGGGCGATTCAAAGTCGGGCCCTGGTTCGGAATCTGCGAGCGCTGAATGGGCGAAGCCGTGCCGGGCGCCGTATTTGTGCTCGGAGGCGCACTCCAGGTGCGCGCGCCGCGCGAGCCGAAACTGCCCCGTCCCCCGCCGACGCGGGCCTCCGCCGCGCTTCCGGCGAAAACCAGGGCAGCCGCCAGCGCGATCATCACGCGGCTGCGACGAGAGGCGATCTTCATCATTGTCGTCATTCATCCCTTGGAGCGAAATGCTACCGGAAGTCATATGGGGGCGAATTCTTTCCCGCGAAAGAGGGAAAGCAGTTCAAGCGACGAAGCGTTGCCGCACGCGCCGCCGCGCGGCGGCGAGCCAGCCCCGCCGTCCTCTTTCCAGCAACAGCCGGGAGAGCAAGGCACCCGCCCTCGCCAAGGCCTCTCGGACGGCGCCAACCACCCGTCTTGCCTGTTGCCAGGCCCATGTGCGCTGGAGCCAGCCATGAACGAAATCGCGTATCGCGACGATCTTGGCAAAGCACCAGGCGAACCAGCCGATGGATAGGAGCTTCTCCCGTCCGATGGCGAAGAGGCGCTCGGCCAGTCCCAGGCCGACGACCTTAGCCACGAAGAACGTCAGAAGCCCCGCCCCGAAATGCCCCAGGCTGAAGAGGTAGAGGCCATAGAGCTTGAAGGGCTCGATGATGGCGAGGGGAATCAGGAACAGCATGAGAATGACATGGGGCGGCAAATGCGCGATTCCGGCCTCGATCCAGCGGATGAAGGGCAGCCGCGCCAGCGCGCCCACGGCGGGTATAACGAAAGCCCGGAAAACGTCGTCCACCACCACGACGCAGACGGCGAGCGCCAGAAGGAACGGATTCAAGATCCGCCGCAGCGCGCGGGAAACGGGTTTCGGCATATGTGCCATTACGAAATCCAAACCAAGGGAGCCTTGTATCGGCAATGTGGAGGATGTGAGACTTCGGCTTCAAGAGCCCCACACGCCGCAGAACGGAGCGCCGGCCGGATATCGTCGAAGGCCCGCTCTTCCGGCTCCTCGATCAATCGGCTTCGGGACCGATTACTCTCCGATCCTTGTTCTGATCTTCAGCGCGACTGCCCAGCTTGCAAAAACTTGGCATTTGACGCCCTGAAAACCTCTTTTGTTCATACAACGTTCCAGATGAGAACAGTGTTCGTCTAAACTCTATTCTGCAAAGGAACGAGGTACTCACAAGGATAAAATCATCCCCGTTATCCACAGGATGGCGCCTCGACTCAGAACGAAGCATGTGTTCCTATTTTGTTCTCACAAAAGGACATGGATACACGTCGATGCGTAAGCCTGGAGGTCTTGAGCGGCTTTATGTCGATTTCGACTCGTTCTTTGCGAGCGCCGAGCAGCATCTTCGTCCCCAGCTCCGCGGCAGGCCTGTCAGCGTCATTCCCATCGAGTCGGAGCATACCGGACTGATCGCGGTCAGCCGGGAAGCGAAGGCGCTCGGCATCAAGCGCGGCACCTTCGTCCGGGATGCACGACGCCTCTGCCCTGGCATCGTGCTGGTGACGGCACGGCACGAGCGTTACGTCGCCCTGCACCGTGAAATCATCGAAGCCATTGAGACCATCATTCCGGTCAAGGCCGTCTGTTCCATCGATGAGATGGTCTGCGCCCTGCTTCCCTCCGAGCAGGCCGATGCCCTCTCCCTCGCCGAACGCGTCAAGAACGCGATCGCGACCGGGATCGGGCCGACCCTCACCTGCTCGGTGGGCTTGGGTCCCAATGAGCTTCTGGCCAAGATCGCCGCGGAGATGGAAAAGCCGGATGGACTTGTCGCGATCCGTCCCGAGGATCTGCCGGGGCCCCTCCTCCGCCTGTCGCTCACCGACATTCCCGGCATCGCCAGGGGCAATGCGGCCCGCCTCGCCCGGGCGGGAATCGGCGATATGGCGGCACTCTGGAAACTCCAGCCGAAGGAGCTGCGCCGCCTCTGGGGCAGTGTGGAGGGGGAACGACTATGGATGGGGCTGCACGGCTATGCGGTAGAGAGGCCGGACACCCAGCGGCGCATGTTCGGCCACGGGAGGGTCCTGCCCGCTGATTGGCGGCATCTGGGCGGGGCCTATGCCTGCGCCCGGGTCCTGCTGGCGAAAGCCGCAAGCCGCATGCGCCGGGCGGGCTTCTCGTCGAAGGCCCTCGCCCTGTGGCTGACGGACAGGCAAAGCGCGGGCTGGCACGGGGAGGAGCGCTTCCAGCCGACCTGGGACGATCCATCCCTCCTGGCAAGCCTGTCCCGGCTCTTTCTCCATGCGGAGCGCGAGCATCCGCCCGGCGGCCGGCATCGCAGCGTCCATGTCACGCTGCACGATCTCGTTCCCGTCAAGGATGTCGAAGGCGACCTGTTCGGCTTTACGGCGGCAGCCCAAGTCAAACGCCGGCAGGAATATCTGTCGCTGCTGGCCGACCGGCTGAATGCCCATTACCGGGGCCCCCTTCTGCATTGGGGACCATGGGCCACGATTCCCGGCGGCTACGCGGGCGCGAAGATCGCGTTCAACCGGATTCCCGACACGGAGGATTTCTGATGCCTCCGCATCGGGCTCGTTGTCGAAGCAGCCGGTCAGGCAGTTTTCGCCGCCGGCATTCCGGCCGAAGCGGCGCCTTACGCCGCCTTTGCCTTGGGCTGAACCTCGGCCTCGTAATCTTCCATCAGGGTCTTGCTCATGCTGCCCGGCTGGAAGCTGTAGGGGCCGATCTCGGAAACCGGCGTCACCTCGGCGGCGCTTCCCGTGATGAAGCATTCGCTGAAGCCCGCCATCTCTTCCGGCATGATCCGCCGCTCGGCCACCTCGATCCCGCGGCGCTTGGCGAGGTCGATCACCGTGCGGCGGGTGATGCCGTCGAGGAAGCAATCCGCGATGGGCGTATGGAGGACGCCGTCCTTGATGAAGAACACGTTCGCGCCCGTGCATTCGGCCACGCGGCCCTGCCAGTCGAGCATGAGCGCATCCGCATAGCCCTTCCGCTCCGCGCGATGCTTGGAGATCGTGCAGATCATGTAGAGGCCCGCAGCCTTGGCCGTGGACGGCGCGGTGGCCGGATCGGGCCGGCGATACTCAGCCATGTCGATGCGGATGCCCTTCATCTTCTGGGCCGGATCGAAATAGCTCGGCCATTCCCAGCTGGCGATGGCGAGGTGAATTTTGTTGTGCTGCGCCGAGACGCCCATCATCTCGGAGCCGCGCCAAGCCACTGGGCGCAGATAGGCGTCCTTCTGGCCGTTCTTTTCCAGAACGAGGCGCTTGGCGGCATCGATCTCGGCCACGGTGAAGGGAATCTCGAAATCGAGGATCTGGGCCGATTTCTTCAGGCGCTCGGCATGTTCGATGGACTTGAAGATCTCGCCGCCATAGGCGCGCTCGCCCTCGAAGACGCTCGAGCCGTAATGGAGGCCATGCGTCAGTACATGAACCTTGGCATCCTTCCACGGTACCAACTGCCCGTCATACCAAATCCAACCATCACGTTGATCGAAGGGGGTAGCGGACATCGTATCTTCTCCTGAAAGGGCGGCCTTTATGGCTCATCGGGGCCGCGAAATTTCCGATGCGGTTCCGCGCGGTTTCGGATTCATTCATTTCGCGGAAGCGCCTTGACGAGTAACAATCGTCCTGAGATATGTCAACAAGGCTGACTTAAAATGGATAAGGACGGTGCCTGACGCAATCCCGGCTTTACGATCTGAGAGGCTTGCCCAGAGCCTCGGGGCGGATATCCGCGCCGAGCAGCCGGCTTATGACCTCATCGAGCTCTTCTTCTTCGCCTATCGGGACTTCGTCAGCGATCCCGACAGGATTCTGGATGAGTATGGCTTCGGGCGGGCGCATCACCGGGTGCTTCATTTCGTCGACCGGCAGCCTGGCCTGACCATTGCCGAGCTTCTCGATATCCTGCGGATCACGAAGCAGAGCCTCAACCGCGTCCTGAAGGAGCTCATCGAGAAGAGCTTCATCGAGAGCCGGACCGGCACATCCGACCGTCGCCAGCGCCTGCTCTATGTCACGGCCCAGGGCCACGATTTGGCCTTGAAGCTCGCCAAGCTGCAGACCCGGCGCATCATGGAGGCTCTGGACGACCTGGAGCCGGATGCCAAGAAGCTGGTAAGCGGCTATCTTCTGCGTGTCATCGACCCTGACGACCGGGCCCATGTGAAGCGCCTCGTGTTCGGGGACAAGGAAACCTGATAGAAACCCGAGCCTGATGGAAGCAGCACGCATCGATATTCCCGACCATGCCCCTCACATCCTCGTGGTGGATGACGACCGCCGCCTGCGCGACCTCCTCGCCCGCTTCCTGACCGAGAACGGCTATCGCATCACCACGGCGGCGAGCGCGGCCGAAGCCCGGGCCAAGGCGGAGAATTTCGTCTTCGATGCCCTGGTGCTCGATGTGATGATGCCGGGCGAAACCGGCTTCGACTATGCCCGGAGCCTGCGGCAGGTCTCCCAGATTCCGATCCTGATGCTGACCGCCCGTGCCGACGCGGCGGATCGCGTTACGGGCCTCGAGATCGGCGCCGACGATTATCTGCCGAAGCCCTTCGAACCGCGCGAACTGCTCCTGCGTCTCGGCAACATTCTCAAGCGCGCGACCCCGGCGGAGGGCAACGGCAATGGCGATGTGCTCGACATCGTCTATTTCGGACCGTTCTCATTCCGTTTCGACCGCGGCGAGCTGCGGCGGGGGGAAGACATCGTGCGCCTCACCGAGCGGGAGCGGGAGATCCTGACGATTCTCGGATCGCGCGCCGGGGACAACGTTCCCCGCGAGGAGCTTGCCGGTAATGGCATGGCGGCGAACGAGCGCACGGTCGACGTGCAGATCAACCGGCTGCGCCGCAAGATCGAGATCGACCCGGCCAACCCCATCCTCCTCCAAACCGTTCGCGGTATCGGCTACCGCCTCGTCATCGACCGATGAAACTCAGTTCGGCCTTGAAGCATTCCCCGTTCGACATCGCCATGCGATGGTTCGGACGGATATTGCCGAAGGGGCTCTACGCCCGCTCCCTCATCATCATCATCGCGCCCGTCGTGCTGCTGCAATCGGTGGCCGCCTACGTGTTCATGGAACGGCACTGGCAGCTCGTGACGCGCCGCCTGTCCTCCGCCGTCACTTCCGATATCGCGGCGCTGATCGACATCTACGAGAGCTATCCGCAGGACCGGGACGCGACCACGTTGACCCGGATCGCTTCCGAGCGCCTGCAGCTCGACGTGGATATCTTCCACGACACCGATCTGCCTCCGCCCGGCCCGAAGCCGTTCTTCTCGATTCTCGACGAAACCCTTTCCGACGAGCTGCGCCGCCAGATCGACCGGCCCTACTGGATGGATACGGTAGGACGGTCGAGCTATGTGGAAATTCGTGTGAAGCTCGATCCGAACACGGTGATGCGCGTCCTCACTCGACGCAGCCAGGCCTATGCGTCGAACTCTCATATCTTCCTGGTATGGATGGGTGGCTCGTCCCTCGTACTGGTGGGCATCGCCATTCTTTTCCTGCGCAACCAGATCCGGCCGATCCTGCGGCTCGCGGAAGCGGCGGAGGCGCTGGGCAAGGGCCGCGAGGTCGAGTTCCGCCCTCGCGGCGCGCGCGAGGTTCGCCAGGCCGGGCATTCCTTCCTCGAGATGAAGCGGCGCATTGAGCGCAACATGGAACAGCGCACCACGATGCTGAACGGCGTCAGTCATGACCTGCGCACCATCCTCACCCGTTTCAAGCTGTCCCTCGTTCTCCTGCAGCAGACGCCGGAAGTCGAGGATCTCAAGCGCGACGTGGACGAGATGAGCCGCATGCTCGAAGGCTACCTCGCCTTCGCGCGGGGTGATACGGGCGAGCAGGCCACCGCAACGGATCTGCGCCCCCTGCTCCATGAACTGCAATCCGATGCGGAGCGGCAGGGCCACAAGACGAATCTCGACATCGTCGGCGATCCGATCATCACCGTCCGGCCCGATGCGTTCCGCCGCATGCTCTTCAACCTCGTCGCCAATGCGGCCCGCCATGGCGAGACGATCGAGATCTCGGCCAACCACGAGACGCGCTGGCTCGTGCTGAATGTGGACGACGATGGTCCGGGAATTCCGGTCGAGATGCGCGAAGAGGTTTTCAAGCCGTTCGTGCGGCTGGACGAAGCGCGCAACCAGGATGAAGGCGGCTCGGGCCTCGGCCTTGCCATCGCCCGCGACATCGCCCGTTCCCATGGCGGCGATATCACCCTTGGAGAAAGCCCTCTGGGCGGCCTGCGTGCGACGGTCCGGCTACCGGCTTGACGGCAAGGCCCGCCAGTTCTCGATCACGTGGCGGGCAGGATCAGTCAGTGCTTCGAGCGCGAGGGCTTTCGCCACCGAAAACCATTCGATGCCGATATGCTCGTCACTAATGTTCGTGGGCTCGCCCTCCCACGTCTCAATCAGGAAGGAGTGGTAGTTCTTGGGACCGTTCACCTCGGGATTCGGCTCGATCATCGAGCCCAAGGCACGAAACCGCGTCACGGTGATGCCGAGCTCCTCCTGGAACTCCCTCACAAGGGCCTGTTCGTACGTTTCGCCCTGCTCGACATGGCCGCCGAACAGATCCCAGCAATGAGGATAGGACCGCTTGTGCTCCGCTCTCAGGCCGAGCAGCAGCAGTGCCTCTTCGCCGACGACAAGCCCCTGGACGACATCCCTCATCAATAGAGCCTCCCCCCGATCGGGACGTCACGGTCCGGCCTGATCAGCATCACATCGCCGTTTTCGTCCGGCACGCCGAGTGTCAGGACTTCGGATATGAAAGGCCCGATCTGGCGGGGCGGAAAGTTCACGACGGCCAGGACCTGACTGCCGACGAGTTCGCCGAGCGTATGATTCACGGTGATCTGCGCCGACGACCGTTTGGTGCCGATCTCGGGACCGAAATCGATGGTCAGCTTGAAAGCGGGCTTGCGCGCTTCGGGAAAAGCCTCTGCCGCGACGATGCGGCCGACCCTGATGTCAACTTTCAGAAAATCGCCGAACGCAATCTGCGACGCTGTCGAATTGGTCTGATCCATTGTCCCCCCAACCTGTGTTCCGGAGCATTATCCCGCAATCTGGCTTTTCGGTTTTGCGAAAAGTGCGCCTCATCAAAGAGCACCTTTCGTGAATGCGTTTCTTGACGAGCCCGCTAAATGGCGGCGGCGGGATTGCTTGCCTCGCCATCGTCGGCGCGCTTCGTGTAACTCCCGGACGGCCTGCGACTGTCCACGAGCGCGCGGCCGATGGCCCTCAACGGGGCCGTCAGGCGGCGTACATCCTCGGCCCGTTCCAGCAACTGCTCGCCACGCCGCAATTCGCGATCGAGCCTCGCCATCGTCTTCGCCAATGATGGGTCGTCATCCTCAAACCAGGTGCGCATCGTGTTGGCGTAGACCATCACCGCACCCTGAAGCTTCAAGGTGCCGAGCGGCCCTTCAGTCGGGATGCCGGCGGCAGCCAGCATGAAGCGTTGGGAATTGATGGCGGCGCTATTGAGCGCGGCAAGCGCGAGCGGATCGAATTGCAGATCCCGCGCGATGTTGCGCAACGCAATCTTGTAGGGCGCCAGGGCATCGAACCGGCGCATCATCACATCGAAGATTCGCTCCCGGGCCGGTTCGTTGGCAAGGTCTTCCGTCGTGCCTTCCAGAACCAGCCTGTCGATCTGGCGCGAGAAGGAGCCGAGCACCGCGCCTTTCGAGGGATAAAGATCGCGGAACTCCGCGAGCGATACGTTGGCCGCACGGGCCACGTCCCTGATCTCGATCTCATCCCAGTGCCGCCGGGAGGCGAGCTCCATCAGAGCTTCCACGATCGCTTTGCGCTTGGACGAAGCTTCCGCCGACATGGCAACCTCCTGAACGTGAACCGAGCCGTTTCAAGTCTCCATCTAGAGCAGTCCCTGGCGAAGGGGACACCGGCTCGCCGATAAGGCATGTGTCTTTCAAGAACTTAAGGGCCTCGCAGGTTCATAACACGCCCGTCAGCCTGCAAGCTCCTCGGCACGCTTCTTTGCCGCAGCCACGGTATCCCGCATGAGGGCCTTGAGACCCTGCGGCTCGGCCATGAGAACCTGCAAGCCCGCGGCCGTCGTGCCGCCGGGCGAGGTCACGTTCTGCCGCAGGGTTTCAGGAGACAGTTCGCTCTGGAACAGCATTTCGCCTGCGCCGGTCACCGTCGCCCGCGCAAGACGCCGCGCAAGATCCGGGGGAAGGCCCGCGGCGGCGCCAGCCTCGGCGAGGCATTCGACGAGATGGAACACATAGGCGGGACCAGAGCCGGAGACGGCCGTCACGGCATCGATCAGATCCTCGGAAGGAAGCCATTCGACCGTGCCGACGCTGCGCAGAAGCGCATCGGCCATCAGGCGCTGCGCCTCGGATACCGCGGCATTCGCGGCGGCTCCGGTCGCGCCCCGCCCGATGCTGGCGGGGAGGTTCGGCATGGCGCGCACGATGGCGTCGGCCGCGGGCAGCCGGTTGCGGAGATCGCCAACGGTCTTGCCCGCCAGGATGGATACGATGAGCGTTTGCGGCCCGAGCAGGGCATTCAGCGCTGGAGCGGCCTCATCCAGCATCTGCGGTTTGATGGCGAGCACGAGCACGTCGGGACGCTTGGGCTCGGCGGGGTTCAAGGCGATGCCGCGATCGGCGCAGAGGCGCGTCATCTCCTCCGAGGGACGAGGATCGATGACGGTGACGCCCTCAGGTGGCATGCCGACGGCAAGCCAGCCCTCCAGCATGGCGCCGCCCATCTTGCCGGCCCCGAGAAGGATGAGAGAGGACGGCAGGTGTCGAGCTTGAGCGGGCATGGGTGACCTGATGGGATAGGGACGGGAGGGCGTAATCTATCCAGCCCGTCCCTCCCCTGTCGAGGGCAGGTCAGGCTTCGCCTTCGGTTTCGAACAACACCGCGTCGAGCGCTTCCCGCGGAGACTTGCCTGCCCACATCACGAACTGAAAGGCCTGGAAGTAGCGTTCGCAGGCTTCAACCGCGACCCGCAACATGGTCTCGCATTGCCCCTGTGTCGGATCCGCGCCGCCGGCGAGCAGCAACGCATGACGGAACATCACCACGTTCTCCGTGCTCCAGAGATCGAAATGTCCGACCCAGAGCTGCTCGTTGATACGCGAGATGAGCTGGAGAAGGTCCTGCCGGCGGCGGTCGGGAACCTTGAGATCGAAGGCGCAGGCCACGTGCAATGCCTCGACGTCCTCGATCCACGTGAACGCGATATGATAATCCGCCCAACGCCCCGAGACGGAGACGGACATCTCATCGGTCTCGGCTCGATCGAAGATCCAGTCCCGCAAGGAAGCCAGCCGCTCGACCACGTCGAGCGGATGTTCCAGGCGATCAATTTCGATGTGAAGCTGAGACATATCGTTCCATGCAAATCGTTTGCCTGAAAATGCGAAGCGCAATCAGGTAATATCGTAACGTAAATTCGCTTCAAAAAGGGAAAATTTGAAACTGAATACGCTTGATATTCAGCGATTTCCCAGTCCGACGACGAATCAACTCATGAATCGACAGTCTAAGATTTCGGCCCCGGTCACAATGCGTCGGTATGACCTGTCCACAAAAGGTGGCCGGGTCGACGTGACAAGCCTGTGGAAGCTTTAGGAAGTGGTCAGCTTCGAAGGTTCGGATTGACCCAGTTTCGCCTCGAGCGCCGCCACGCGCGCCTCGAGGCGTTCGTTCTCTTCTCTCACAGCAGCTACCATCTCGCGCAGGACCTCCACCTCTTCGCGGGTGGCGACGTCCATATCCTTGATGAAGCGCTCGATCTGGGTCTTGACCACGGTCTCCATCTCCCGCCGGACTCCCTGCGCCGCGCCGGCGGCGTCCGTCGCCAGACGAGCGAGTTCATCGAAAAGCCGGTTGGAAGACTGGGTCATGGGTGCATCCGTGATCGTTGGGGCGGGTCGAACCCGCATGCGCCAACATGTGGGCGCTTTCGCCACGAACTGCAACAGGCGCAAACTGCAACAGGGTTGACGATCCCGGCTGCGGCGGTCCAATGGCTGCAACGTTGATCAAGGCCGTTTCAATGCCACTTCCCGCCCTCGCCTTCCCCATCATCGATCCGGTTGCCTTCTCGGTCGGTCCCTTCGCGATCCGCTGGTATGCGCTGGCCTATGTGGCCGGACTTCTCGGCGGCTGGTTCTACGCGAAGCGCCTCGCGGCCCGGGCCGATCTCTGGGCGCCCGCCCCCCAACCGAAGCCGATCGATATCGACGATCTCATCGTCTGGGTCGCGCTCGGCGTCGTGCTCGGCGGACGGATCGGCTATGTGCTGTTCTACAATCTGAGCGCCTATCTCGCCCAGCCACTGGAGATCTTCGCCGTCTGGCGCGGCGGCATGTCGTTCCACGGCGGCTTCCTCGGGGCTGCGCTCGCCATCGTCCTGTTTGCCCGCTCGCGCGGCTTGAATACGCTGACCATGCTCGATCTCGCATCGGTCGTGACCCCCATCGGCCTGTTCTTCGGCCGCATCGCCAATTTCATCAATGGGGAATTGTGGGGGCGGCCCGCTCCGGATTTCCCCTATGCCATCGTGTTTCCCCATGCGGGCCCCGTGCCGCGCCATCCGAGCCAGCTTTATGAAGCCTTCGGTGAGGGGCTGATCCTGTTCATCATCATGGCCTTCGCCGTACGCCGCTTCGGCTTCCGCCGCCCCGGCCTTCTCGGCGGCATCTTCGTTCTCGGTTACGCGCTGGCGCGCATCGCCTGCGAGTTCTTCCGCGAGCCGGATGAGCAGCTCGGCTTCCTGTTCGGCTCATCCGTCCAGGCGCTCGAAGGCGGCATCACCATGGGCATGCTGCTCTCGGTCCCCATGGCCCTCGTCGGGATGGCAGTCATCTGGATCGCGGCGCGCGGCCATACCCGGCCGTCGACCGTCGCCAAGCCCGCGTGACGGCGTTCGCGGACAGGCTGCGCGACCTGATCGCCCTTGAAGGGCCGATCACGGTCGAGCGCTATATGGGTCTCTGCCTCCAGCATTATTACGCTACTCGCGATCCGCTCGGGGCGGCGGGGGATTTCACGACGGCGCCCGAGATCAGCCAGATGTTCGGCGAACTGATCGGCCTCTGGATGCTCGAAGTCTGGCATGGGATGGGGCGCCCCGCCCGGGTCCGCCTGATCGAGCTGGGCCCGGGGCGCGGGACGCTCATGGCCGACCTGTTGCGCGCGGCGAGACTGATGCCGGATTTTCTCGCCGCCGTTTCGGTTCACCTCGTCGAAACCAGCCCAACCTTACGCGAACGGCAAAAGGCGATCCTGGAAAAGTCGGGGATATCGGTCGAATGGCACGACAGGCTGGAGGATGTGCCCCCGGGTCCCGCTCTTCTCGTTGCCAATGAATTCTTCGATGCTCTGCCGGTCCGCCAGTTCATGGCCACGGATCGCGGCTGGTGCGAGCGGCTCGTCGGCCTGGACCAGGATCGGCTGGCTTTCGGCCTGAGCCCTGAGCCCGAGAAATCCTTCGGCAATCCGGTGCGCCTGGGCGACATTCTCGAATGGCCCTCGGCCTCGATCACGCTGGCGAAAGACCTTGCTCGAAGGCTCGTACGCGATACGGGCGCCGCGCTCCTCATCGATTACGGTTACTGGGGCCCCGCCTTCGGCGATACGCTCCAGGCACTGAAGCGGCATGCCTATCTGGATCCCCTGGCCGAGCCTGGGGAGGCCGATCTGACGACCCATGTGGATTTCCACCGCCTCGCCCAGGCAGCCGCCAGCGAGAATGCGTTGGTGCATGGGATGGCGACGCAAAGGGACTTTCTCCAGGCACTCGGCATCGAGGCGCGAGCAAGCTCCTTGAAGCATCGGGCGAACCCGGCCCAGGCGGAGGCTATCGACCGGGCCTTGGAGCGCCTCACCGCGGGCGGCGACAAAGCCATGGGGGAGCTCTTTAAGGTTTTGGCGTTAACCCATCCCGGCCTTGAAGACGTCCCCGGATTGGCCGCCCACCCTCTGATCCAGACGAGGACCTGAAGCCCATGTATATCGAAGCGCCCGAACTCGCCGCCTACCCTAATCTACGGCATGCCTTCTTTACCCGCGAGGGCGGCGTCTCCGAGGGTATTTACGCCTCTCTCAACGGTGGGCTCGGCTCATCGGACGATCCGGCCAAAGTGGCAGAGAACCGCCGCCGCATGGCGGAGGAACTCGAAGTGGCGCCCAACGCCCTGGTGAGCGTGCATCAGGTCCACTCGGCCGATGCGGTCATCGTCGAGGGCCCCTGGAACGGCGAGCGCCCGAAGGCCGACGGTATGGCGACCTCCGTGCCGGGCATCGCGCTTGGAATCACCACGGCGGATTGCGGCCCGATCCTCTTCGCGGACCCGCATGTGAACGTCATCGGCGCGGCCCATGCGGGCTGGCGCGGTGCCTTGACCGGCGTTCTCGAGGCGACCATCGCGGCCATGGAGACGCTCGGGGCCCGGCGCGACAAGATCGTGGCGGTGCTCGGGCCCACGATCAGCCAGGGCGCGTACGAGGTAGGCTCCGATTTCGTGGCGCGTTTTGTCGAGACGAGTCCCGACAACAAGCGCTTCTTTCAGCCGAGCGAGCGGGCCGGTCACGCCATGTTCGATCTTCCCGGCTTCATCGGCATGCGGCTGGAAGCGGCCGGGATCGGCGAATTCGCCAATCTGGGCTTGTGCACCTATGTCAACGAGGAGCACTTCTTCAGCTATCGCCGCACCACCCATCGCAGCGAGCCCGATTACGGCCGGCTGATCTCGGCGATCACGCTCACTCCTTCATACCTGTAACGTCCGGCGTTTCCCAGGCCAGGTGCTGACCGCCATCGACGGCGATCATCTGGCCCGTAACGCTGCGCGCCCGGGCCAGATACATGACGGCGTCCCCGATCTCTTCCGGCGTTCCGCCGCGCCGGAGCAGGAGCGCGCGGTTCTGTTTCGCAAAATCCTCCTCTTCCTGACGTTCGTTCGCCAGTGTCGGTCCCGGCCCGATGGCGTTCACGCGGATGCGCGGCGCCAGCGCCTGGGCCATGGTCCGGGTTGACGCGAGGAGCGCCGATTTCGTCAGGGTATAGGAGAAGAATTGCGGCGTCGGCTTCCAGACGCGCTGATCGATGATGTTAACGATGCAGCCCTCGCGATCCGGCGGCATCTGGTTCGCGAAATCCCGCGCCAGGAAAGCCGGCGCACGAAGGTTGATGGAAAAATGACGATCCCAGCGTTCCTGGGTGAGAGTCTCGACCTCGTCGGGTTCGAATTCAGAGGCATTGTTGACGAGAAGGGTCAAAGGCCCAAGGGCATCGACGGCACGCCCCACCAACCTGCCAACCTCACCCGCGTCCGACAGATCTGCCTGAACGACAGCCGCCCTCCCCCCGCTCGCCCGAACATTGTCCGCGACCTTTTCAGCCTCGGTGACAGAGCGATTGCAGTGGATCGCGACGGCGTATCCTTCGCGGGCGAGTCTCTCGACAAGACACCGGCCGATTCGTCGCGCTCCTCCTGTCACCAAGGCAATCTGTGTCATCGCTTCCCCCAATTAAGGCGCCACAATATTATGTAATAGAAGAGTATTCGTCCAGAAAAAGACATTTTTTGCATCCCCGCCCGAACCAAATCAACCGCAAAGCGTTGTGAATCCCGGCGATGCCAAAGGGGAATAGCACATGTCATCTGCCACAATGCTGACACAGTGCCATCCGGCGCTGTGGTGGACATGTCACAGATCTCACGAGGCTCTCGCTCTATATAGAACTCCTTGTCTGACTCGGTCCGAAGAGCTCTTACGTCAAGAATTCGCAGGCCGAGACCGTCGAATAGGAATCAAACCAATGAAGAAAATTCTTCTCGCCAGTGTCGCTCTCTTCGGCTTTGCCGGAACCGCCTTCGCGGCCGATCTGCCCGTCCGCGCAGCTCCTCCCGCTCCGGTCATCGCCGCTGTTCCGGTCTTCACCTGGACGGGCTTCTATGTTGGCGTGAACGCTGGCTACGGCTGGCACACGAACAACGAGAGCGTGTTCGTTCCGGGCGTCGGCCTGGTCGACACCGGCAGCGATGGCGGCTTCGTCGGCGGCGGTCAGATCGGCTACAACTACCAGATCGGCTCGTTCGTCATCGGCGTCGAGACGGATCTGCAATACGCCGATCTCGGCGGCAACCGTAATGCCTTCCTGGTTGGTACGCCCGGCTCTGTCGCTTTCAACAACAACAGCAGCGACAACTACTTCGGCACGGTGCGCGCCCGCGCCGGTGTCGCCTTCGATCGCGCCCTCGTCTACGCCACCGGCGGTTTCGCCTATGGCGATGTCGGCGGCAGCTTCGGTGGCGGCGGCTCGAACGGCGGCTGGACCCTCGGTGGCGGCGTGGAATACGCCTTCACCAACAACCTGACCGCCAAGGTCGAAGGTCTGTACGTCAACCTCGAGCGCAATAACGACCGCTTCGTGGTCGGCACTCCGGTCGATTTCGTCAGCAACAAGAACAACGAGTTCGCGGTGGTTCGCGCCGGCCTGAACTACAAGTTCTCGAGCTACTAAGACCAAGTCGCATTCGCGACGGACAAGGCCCGGTGGAAACACCGGGCCTTTTTCGTATCAAGCAGGCATCTTGGTCTTGGCAAAGGCGGGAACGCGAGCTTCGAAATCCGAGAGCCATGCCACGAGCTTCGGATAGGTGTCGCGCCACTTTCCGCCCATGCGCAGGTCGAGATAGCCGAGCGCGCAGGCCAGCGCGATATGGCCCACATGCAGCGTGGACACCGGCGTCGAGAGGTGAGCCTCCGCATAATCGAGCGCGCGCTGAACCTTACCGGCCTGGAGCTCGATCCATTTCGGCTCGTGCTTGTCCTCCGCGCGGAAGCGGCCCTCATAGACCTGAAGCAGCGCCGCATCCATGATGCCGTCGGCCAAAGCCTGCTGGCGCAGAGCCGCGAACCGGTCCCAGCCGGGGGGGAAGATTTTTCCGCCCCCGGCGAGATGGTCGAGATACTCGACGATCACACGCGAGTCGTAGAGCGCCTCGCCGTTTTCCAGAATGAGCGCCGGAATTTTGCCGAGGGGATTCTGCTGGCGGATCGAATCGTCGGGATTGCCGGTATCGGCGCTCACGATCTCGATGCGGTCGGACAGACCGAGCAGAGAGGCGGCGATCTTGACCTTGCGGCCGAAGGGAGATGCGGGAGAAGTACGGAGAGAAAGCATGGGCCTATCCTGCTAGAGCATGATCGGGACAGGTGGAATCCGTTGTCCGGCAAGATCATGCGGCATCAAAGCTGGGAGTCCGATCATGTTTCAAGGAGGTATGACCGGACTCTCAGGAACGACGATCTTCATGGCGTCGGAACGATGCCGCCGCAATCGGTTTTACGCGGGAGGTCCGAAAGTCTCACAGCGATAGCCGCCATAACCGCTGCGAGACAGGCGCTCGGCGAGAGTCGGAAGGAGAATTTCGGCCTCCTCCTTCAGCGACCAGGGAGGGTTGAGGACGATCAGCCCGCTGCCGTTCAGGCGCCCCGGCTCGCGCGGATCGTCGACGAGCAGTTCGAGACGCAGACCCGGACGAGGGCTTTCCGCATGAAGCCTCGCGGCGAGCGCGTCCACCGGCTCCAGGGATTTGATCGGATACCACCCGGCATAGACCCCGGTCGGCCATTTCTTCATGGCGGCCAGAAGCTCCGTTCCGAGCCGTTCCAGTTCGTTCGGCTCCTCATAGGGCGGGTCGATCAGCACAAGCCCGCGCTTTTCCTTCGGTGGGATCAGGGCGTGAAGCGCCGTCCATCCGTCGAGATGCATGACCTTCAGATTGGTCACGGCATTGAAGGCCTCGCTCAGGACGGCATGATCGGTGGGATGCAGCTCGACGAAGACGCCCCTGTCCTGCCGCCGCAGCAATTCTCGCAGGATACCGGGAGAGCCTGGATAGATAGTCTGCCCGTGCCGGGTGCGAACCTCGGCGATGGCCTTGCGGTAGGAAGCCAGCAGCACCTCGACCTCGGGTGCGAAGAACTCGCCGAGGCGGCCGATGCCGTCGACCCACTCGCCCGTCCGCCCGGCCTCGTCGCCGGCAAGGTCGTAGAGCCCGATTCCCGCATGGGTATCGATGACGCGAAGGGGCGTTTCCTTGCGCTGGAGATAGGCCAGGATCCGCGCCAGAAGCGCGTGTTTCATGACATCGGCGAAATTGCCGGCGTGGAAAGCGTGCCGATAGTTCATGGGATGCCTAAAGCATTCTCCGCAAAAGTAGGTTTTCGGTTTTGCGGAAGAAAATGCGTCTCGTCAAAGAGGCGGAGCGCATTCCATCGCGAAAAACACTCTAGCATCGGACCCAAAAGTAGAATGCACTTTTGGGATCGACCCGATGCTCTCTCGTTGGATGAGCGCATCGTTTTGCGCGGAAAACCCGGTCCACTTTTCCGCACGATGCGCTAGCGTACGGCCGGGACCAGGATTTCGCCCGCGCGGCAGGCATCCCGGTCGACCTCGGGGCATTGGTGGAAGTTGCGAAGATCCTTGTCGAGGCAGATGCGGATTTCCTGGAACACGCGCCGCCCGCAGGACACCGCCATCATCTCGGGGCGCAGGCCCGGATTGGCATCGGCGAAGGCGCGTTCGATCTCCAGCGGCATGACCTGGGACGTAGCCTTGAGGCGATCGAGGGCCGCGGGAATGCGCACCCGGTCGCGAGCCTGCTGGACCAAGCGGAAATACCCGCTCGGGCTCTCGCCGGAACAGGTTCCATGCTTGCGCCATTGGTAGCGGGCGAGATTCGGGCTCGGAAACAGATCGGTCGTCTGGTCGATCACCGCACGCGGCACGAAGCGTCCGCTGGGCTCGCAGAAGGTGGGATAGCCCCGTTCCGATTGCGGCCACAGCCCATGGACTACGAAGCCGAGGCCGTTCCCCGCATCACATTGCTTGCTCTCGCTGCCACGGGCGCTCGTTTCGCAGAAACCGGGAGACCACGACAGGGCGAGAACGTAGAAGTCGAACGAGCCCATGGGGGCTCCCCTCGTTTCCTGCATCGTCTGAGCAGAAGAAGGAAGCGTTGCGAGAAGCCAGGCGCCTGCGAAGGCAAGGCACCGGCGCAGGATCACGGCAGCGCCTGTTTGCACAGCGGCGCGTCGGAATAGCTACGGTCGAGGCCGACGACGCACCATTCCGTGCCCCAGCTGATGCCGATGAAGCCGAGCTTCTCGCGGACCGAGTAATTGATCCTGCGCTTGTAGCCGTCCGACACGATCACCGTGCCCGTGCAATAGCGACGGGGGATGTAATCGAGCCCCCATGGCCGCCATGCCACTTCGCCCACCCGCTCGAAACCGACGATGGCCAGCGACGATTCCCAGAACCGGCCTTCGCGGGTCGAGAAAGCGGACGAGATCTGAGAAAGAACCGAGGGATCTTCGCAGCTCGGCAGCGAAGCATTGAAGGAGTGATCCCGTCGCTCCGCCGGCGTTATTTCACGAGCGAGCGCCGGTGCGCTCAGCAGCGCACAGGAAATCAAAGCCGCCAACCACTTCATTGTCATGCTCCAACAGATCCATCGGCCTATCTGGACCATGTAAGCGGCGCGGCGGAAGGTCAAGGCTCCGCTTGCCGCTTTAATAGATCCCCGAGCTGTTCAGGACGAGCGGCGCGCCCGCCGATAACGGCGGCCGAACCGGTGGCGCATAGGTCTGCTCGATGGGACGCGACGGCGGAACCCGCGAATAGGCTGCGTTCGGTCCCGGTAAATCGGCCGAGAATCCCGCACCCGCATTGGCCGACGGCCGGGGCATCGGGGACTGGAGAGGCGCCGCAAGGGCGGGAGCAGCGGGGATGCCCTCCTCCGGAATATCCTGCTCCATGTCGATAGGCGCCAGGTCGGCCATCTGAGTCATGTTCGCATCGGCCGGGCGACCGCGGTCGGGATCGATTCGCGCCGTGAATTTCAGGATCGGCTTGCAGATGCGCCTCGTGCCCCGGGGATCATGCCGGGCGAGGTCGATATGCAGGTGATCGTAATGGAAAGGGTCTGAGCCTGGGGCGAGCACGGTCGTGAAGTAACGGCAGGCCCCGACGAAGGCTTCGCGCAAGAAATCCTGCTCCGCCGGATCCCCCTTCCACCCTTTCCCCACCGCCACTTCCCGCCCGTCGGCGAGAATGAAGGCCATGACGTCCAGGGCATTGCCGAAGGCATGCTCGGAGGTCTTGGCGCCCCTCTGGTTATTGCGAGGCCGGCAGGAATAGGAGCCTGCCTTCAGATCGACCACCGGCACGCCGAAATACATCACGGCCGCCGGCTTCACGATCTCATCGAGCCAGGTATCGATCCGGGGGATGATCGGGCAGGCCAGCGTCACCTTGGATTTCAAGCCCACCGAGCCGTTTCCGAAAGCGGCCACCTTGAAAGGATAATCGATACCGCAGGCGCCGGGCCCGTCGATCTTGGAGGACAGGGCCATATAGGCGGATGGCTGAACGAGCCGTTGCGCCAGACAGGCCTCTTCCGCCTGCGCACGCCAGGGCTCGCGCTGTTCGAATCGGAACAGCCCGCAACCCGTAAGACCAAGCCCAACAAGCGATAGGGCAAAAAACGCAACTAACCCACGACGCATGACGGCAAGCTAGGCTCACTTGTGTAAACATCTCGTCAACGTCGACGATTATTGTCCTGAGGAGCTAAAAATCAGGGACTGCGAACAGAAAATTCGAAAAATGGTCAATCGCCATAGCAGGTTAATGAATAGATTTAACCTTATGCCGATATACATATGCATATTTTCCCGACATCTTTGAATTAAGCTTTTTTACGATTACGCACAAAATTCATATTTCATTGGCAGAACAACACATTAAGACCTTGGAAACCAATATATCCGTTACGCATCTCTAATTTGACAGGGAGGGTGGGCTTCCCACCAAGCTGAACGTTTGTTAACTTACCCCTCCATTTAGACAGGGGTCACAAATGAACCTGACGTCGAATTTAGATAAGGCCTCCAAACTCAACATCGCGGCGGTGTGCGTTTCGCTCGCCTTCATCTGTGCGATTGTCGTCGGCGTTTTCTAAACGGCAATTCCGGTCGGACCGCGGGGATCCGACACCTGACCAACCCATCTCATTTCAAGACACGCTGCCGGACCTTCCGGCAGCGTTTTTCATGAATCCAGGCACGGCGTCTCGGTGAAAGCCCAGGACGTCACGTTGATTTCCATCTTGCACTTTGCCAGCTTCGGGCCCTCGGTCGTCCTGAGGCAGACCGTTGCGCCAAGGGCAAAGGTCTTCCCTTGAGCCCTGCAGTAACAGTCGAGCGGATTATGGCTGGGCGCCTGCGCCTGATCGGTGCGCGGCGGCTCGAAAGCGCCTGTGGATGTGGCGATCAGCAGGCTTAGGGCGACAACGACGCTACGCATGAGCACCTCCGTCGATCCTTTTCCAGTCGATGGTCCGCCTCTGGCAACATCCCGTCAAGCGAGATATGAAGCCTAGATCATTTTCAGCAAAACTGGACTCCGATTTTGCGGTGGAAAATGCGTCTTTTCAAGAAGATAACGCCTTACGCCCACCGCTCGGTGGCCTCGTCGTCCAGGGCTTTCGCCTCGACCCAGCCGCCGATGATCCCGTCCTTGAGATGCTCGCGCTTCCAGAACGGCGCATGGGTCTTGAGGTAATCCATCAGGAATGAGGCGGCCTCGAAAGCGGCCTCGCGATGGGCGGAGGCGGTCAGGACCAGGACAATGTCCTCCCCCGGGCGGATCTTGCCGAAACGATGGATGATGGTGGTCCCCATCAACGGCCAGCGTTTCTGCGCCCCGGCTGCGATTCTGGCGATTTCCGCTTCCGCCATGCCGGGATAATGCTCAAGCTCCAGGGCGGAGAGCCGTCCTCCCTCATCCCGGCACAGGCCCGTGAAGCTGACGACGGCGCCGATATCGGCACGGTTTCTCGTCAGCGCCGCCGTCTCGGCGGCAAGATCGAAGCTCTCGGCCTGAATCCGGATGGTGGTGTTCACACTCGACCTCGATGTGATCGGCTAGCCCCCGGTCATGGGCGGGAAGAAGGCGATTTCCCGCGCACCGGCGATGGCCCTGTCAGGCTTGGCATGCACATGGTCGATGGCGGCGCGGACGATGTCTTCGTTCTCGAAGGCGTATTCGTATTCCTCGCCGCGCGTCTTGAGCCAGCGCACGAGATCCGCGACGGTCGCGACCTCCTTCGGCACGTCCACATCCTCGTCCGTCCTGCCGATGCGCTCCCGCACCCAGGCGAAGTAGACGAGCTTCATGGCGCCCTACCCTTCATCCATCATATGGTGGATCCCGGTCTTGAGATAATCCCAGCCTGTATAGATCGTCAGGATAGCGGAGACCCACAGGAGGATTGTTCCGATCAGGACCGTTCCCGGCAGAACCGTCTCGCCCGCGGGTCCGGCAATGAGGAAGCCAACGGCCACGATCTGCGCCGTCGTCTTCCACTTGGCGACTCGGCTGACTGGAACGCCGACCTTCAGCTCCGCCAGGAATTCCCGCAGGCCCGAGACCAGGATTTCCCGGCACAGGATCACGATGGCCGCCCACAGGGACCAACCCAGAATCGTCTTGTCGGCCACCAGCATCAGGAGGCAGGCCGCCACCAGCAGCTTGTCGGCGATGGGATCGAGCATGCGCCCCAGGGCGGATTGCTGCGCATAAGTGCGCGCCACGTAGCCGTCGAGATAATCCGTGATGCCGGCAAGGGCGAAGATCCCGAGCGCAGCCCAGCGGGACCAGTGATCCTCCGGCCAGAACAGAAGACCGACGACCGCAGGCACGGCCGCAAGCCGACCATAGGTCAGCAGATTCGCGAGATTGAAGGCCTTCGACCGGCGCATGGAGGAGGCGGTGCTCATGGAAAAGGCAGGAAGCATGCCGAGGGACGTTCCGTCAACCGGACTTCGCCGGCCCGGCTTTAATTGGAGGTGCGTCGCTCGGCGGCAAACAACGAAATCCGACTTTACCATCGAGCAATCGTGAAGATGACGCCGGGCCCGTGTCACCCTCTCTCGTGGAAGAAGTCGTAGACCGCGCGCGCCGTCGCCGCATTCACCCCCGGCGCCTTTATGAGGTCCTCCAGCGCCGCCCTCTGGATCGCCTTCACGGTGCCGAAATGGTGCAGGAGCGCCCGCTTGCGGGTCGGCCCGATGCCGGAAATCTCGTCGAGCGGGTTCTTCACCATCTCGCGCTTGCGCTTCGCCCGATGCGCCCCGATGGCGAAGCGGTGAGCTTCATCCCGCAGGCGCTGGACGAAATAGAGCGCGGGGTCGCGCGGCGGCAGCTTGAAGGGCGGCTGTCCGGGCTTGAAGAAGGTTTCGCGCCCGGCGTCGCGGTCGCGTCCCTTGGCGATGCCGATCAAGGCGACGTCGTCTTCGCCAACGCCCACCTCCGCCAGCGCCTGACGGGCCGCCTCGAGCTGTCCCTTGCCGCCGTCGATGAGGACAAGATCCGGCCAGGCGGGGAAGCTGTCGTCATCCGCCTGCTCCATCTCCCCCTCGAGAGGGGAGGATGACTGGGGTTCCTCCTTCACGAGACGCGCGAAGCGCCGCTGCAGCACCTCGCGCATCATGCCGTAATCGTCGCCGGGCTTCAGGTCCTCCGACTTCATGTTGAAGGTGCGGTAATGCTGCTTCATGAAGCCGTTCGCCCCCGCCACCACCATGGCTCCGACCGCGTTGGTGCCCATGATGTGCGAGTTGTCGTAGACCTCCACCCGCCGCGGCGCCTTCGGCAGGCCGAAGGCCTGGCCGAGGGAGACGAGAAGCTTCTGCTGGGAGGCCGTATCGGCCAGCCGCCGCCCGAGCGCCTCCTTGGCGTTGCGCTGCACGTAATCGATGAGCTGCCGCCGCTCGCCACGCTGGGGAGCGTGAATCTCGACCCTCGCTTCCGCCCGAGTCGACAATGCGGCCGCCATGAGCTCCGAATCCTCGATCTCGTGGGAGAGCAGGATCAGGCGCGGGGCCGGCTTGTCGTCATAGAACTGAGCGACGAAGGACGAGAGAACCTCCTCCGGGCTCATGGACTTGTCGGCCTTCGGAAAGTAAGCGCGGTTGCCCCAGTTCTGCCAGTTGCGGAAGAAAAACACCTCCACGCAGAACTGGCCCGCCTGCTCGTCGATGGCAAACACGTCGGCCTCTTCCACCGATTGGGTGTTGATGCCCTGAACGCCCTGGATCGCCGAGAGCGCGGCGAGACGGTCGCGGCAGCGGGCCGCGCGCTCGAATTCGAGGTTTTCCGCCGCCTCCTGCATCTCCGCCGTGATACGCGCCTTCACCGCATTCGACTTGCCGGACAAAAACGCCCGCGCCTCGTCGGCGAGCTTGGCATAATCCTCGGGCGAGATTTCCCCGGTGCAAGGGCCCGAGCAGCGCTTGATTTGAAACAGAAGGCAGGGCCGGGTGCGGTTCTCGTAATAGCTATCGTTACAGGAGCGCAGCAGGAATGCGCGCTGCAGGGCGTTGATCGTGCGGTTGACAGCCCAGACGCTGGCGAAGGGGCCGTAATAATCGCCTTTCCGCTTGCGTGCGCCGCGATGCTTCACGAGCTGCGGCGCCTCGTGGTCGCCCGTCAGCAGGATATAGGGGAGCGACTTGTCGTCCCGCAAAAGCACGTTGTAGCGGGGCTTGAGCTGCTTGATGAGGTTCGCCTCGAGCAGCAGCGCCTCGGTTTCCGTCGCCGTGGTGACGAACTCCATCGAGGTGGTTTCGCCGATCATCCGGGCGATGCGGTTCGAATGGGCCTGCCCGCGGGCATAAGAGCCCACGCGGGCCTTCAGGCTCTTCGCCTTGCCCACATAGAGCACGTCGCCCTTGCCATCGAGCATGCGATAGACGCCCGGCGCATTGGGCAGCGTCGTCCAGAACCGCTTGATGACCTCGGTTCCGCGCTGGACCGAGCCGGGATGGGCTTCCAGATCGAATTCGACATCGGACCCGCTCTCCAGCGAGACCGCATCGTCATCGTCCTCATTGTCCAGAATGTCGGGGGGAACGTCGTTGGTGGTGTTGCGACTCATGCGGAAGATTTAAGGATTCCCGCCTTCACAGGGAAGAGCCTGGGACGAACTGGCAATAGCCCCCCATCCCGTCTAAACCACTAAGCCCCTGGATATGAACGGAGCTCAGGATGCGTCTGTCGATCGTCACCTCCGCCGTCATCGCGGCTCTCGTCGGCTTCGGCAGCACCATCGCGATCATCATCGCGGCCGCCCATGCGGTGGGAGCGGATGCGGCGCAGACCACATCCTGGGTCGCCGCGCTCTGCCTGAGCATGGCGGCGACGAGCGGATTTTTGAGCGTGCGCTACCGCATTCCGGTCGTCACCGCGTGGTCGACACCGGGCGCGGCCCTGATCGCGGCTTCGAGCGGAATCTCAATCAATGCCGCCGTGGGCTCCTTCCTGCTCGCGGGTGCCCTCATTATCCTCGCCGCCGCCGTCAAACCTTTCGGGCGGCTGATCGAGCGCATCCCGACCGCGATCGCGGCCGCGATGCTGGCGGGGGTTCTGATCCGTTTCGTCATGGCCGTCTTCGAGAGCGCACAAGGGGCACCCCGCCTCGTTCTTCCTCTCGTCGCCGTCTTTCTCCTGGTCCGGCTCTTCAATCCCGCCATGGCGGTGCTCGCGGTGCTCTTCATCGGTTTGGGCCTCGCCTTCGGGGACGGCCTTGCCCACGTCCCCTTCTCCGAGTTGACCTTCTCGTCGCTGACCTTCATTCCGCCGGCTTTCGAGCCCGCCGCCCTCATCGGCCTCGGCCTGCCGCTTTTCCTCGTCACCATGGCCTCTCAGAACCTGCCGGGCTTCGCGGTGTTGCGCGCTTCGGGCTATACGCCGCCCTCGCGCCCCATCCTGGCGGTGACAGGGCTCTCCTCGGTCGTGACCGCTCTGTTCGGCGCGCATACGAGCAATCTCGCGGCGATCTCGGCGGCGATCTGCACCGGGCCCGACACCCATCCCGATCCGACCAAGCGCTGGCTCGTCGGCCCTTTCTATGCCCTCACCTACCTGATCTTCGCGATCTTCGGCGCCGGCCTCATCGCCCTGATCGCGGCGCTGCCGCCGGAGCTGATCAAGACCGTGGCCGGGTTGGCGCTGATGGGGGCCTTCACCGGCGCGCTGAGTTCGGCCCTTTCCGAGGAGGCCAAGCGCTTTCCCGCGGTCCTGACCCTGGCCGTGACGGCTTCCGGCCTTTCCCTGTTCGGCATCGGCTCGGCCTTCTGGGGTTTGGCGATCGGACTTATCGCCCTAGGACTTGATACCCTGGCCCGGCGGATCCGCAAACGGACCTGATCTGGACGGCGGCGCCTGTTAAGCTTAAAACTTCGTTACCACGAAGAAGCGGCACGGGAGGCTCCATGGCCGGAATGAAGCATGCGGAACGCTTAACCGCCTTGGCGATCACGGTTCTGCTGGGAGCCTGCCAGTCCGATTCCTTCGGCTCCCTGAGCGGATCGCCCGAGGGCGTGCCCATCGCCCTTGAGAGCATCGACGGCGCCCCGGCCCCGGTCCGGACGGCCTTCCTCGGCGAACTGACCACAGCCGCCTCCAGCCGCAAGGTGGAGCTTGTCGGGTCGAGCGCCCAGGCGCGCTATCGGGTCCGCGGCTATCTTTCGACGGAAACGACCGGCGGCGAGACCACGATCGCCTATGTCTGGGACGTGTTCGATTCCGAAAAGCGCCGGGCGAAGCGCCTGACCGGTACGGGCCCCGTCCGCGTTGCGGCCAAGTCCATTTCCGCCATCGACAAGGAGACGCTCGCCACGCTGGCCAGCGCGAGCATGGACGAGATCGCCGAGTTCTTGAGCGCCTCGAAAGCGGAATCGCCGATCCAGACCGCCGCCTCCTTCGACCCTGACGCTGTTGCGGCTCAGTAACGGCAGCCCGCCAAGTCAAGAAAGCTGCAAACTGCGGCCATGCGCGTATTGTGACGGTTTCTTATCGCTGCTAAGACCCATGCGCCTTGCCGCACAAGGGCAACAACGTCACGCGGTGGGCTCCACAGGTCACTCTTTAGAGCCAAAGATGCGTTCATGAAGCTCGTCGCGGGAAATTCCAATCGTCCGCTGGCGGAGGCCATCTCCGCCTATCTCAATGTACCGCTCGCCAAATGTCAGGTGAAGCGCTTCGCCGACATGGAAGTGTTCGTCGAAATCCAGGAAAACGTGCGCGGCGAGGACGTGTTCGTGATCCAATCGACGTCGTTCCCGGCGAACGACCATCTGATGGAACTCCTCATCATCATCGATGCCCTGCGCCGCTCCTCGGCGCGCCGCATCACGGCGGTGGTCCCCTATTTCGGCTATGCCCGCCAGGACCGGAAACCCGGCCCGCGCACGCCGATCTCGGCCAAGCTGGTGGCGAACCTCATCACCAATGCCGGCGCTGACCGCGTTCTGACCCTCGATCTCCATGCCGGGCAGATCCAGGGCTTCTTCGACATCCCCACCGACAACCTGTTCAGCGCGCCGATCATGGCGCGGGACGTGAAGGAGCGGCTGGACGGCGGCAACCGTATGGTGGTCTCGCCGGATGTGGGCGGCGTGGTACGCGCCCGCGCGCTGGCCAAGCGCATCGATGCCCCGCTCGCCATCGTCGACAAGCGCCGCGAGCGCCCAGGCGAGTCGGAGGTGATGAACATCATCGGCGAAGTCGAGGGCCGGTCCTGCATCCTGCTCGACGACATCGTGGATTCGGGCGGCACCCTGGTGAACGCGGCCGACGCCCTCCTCGCCAATGGGGCGAAGGAGGTCTACGCCTACATCACCCACGGCGTGCTCTCCGGCGGCGCGGTCTCGCGCATCGCCAATTCCCGCCTGAAGGAACTCGTGATCACCGATTCCATCATGCCGACGGAAGCCGTGAAGGTGGCGCACAACATTCGCGTCGTCCCCATCGCCCAGCTCATCGGCGAGGCCATCGGCCGCACGGCGACGGAAAGCTCGGTATCGAGCCTGTTCGATTAGAACACAGCCTGTCTCGAATGGACGCTTCGGTCGCGACCGAAGCGTCCATTCGAGACGCCTATATTTCCCCTCTGCTAAGCCCGCCCTGCTTTGACACATTGCGAAGGCGGTATGCAGATGAACGACGTTTCAATCCAGGAAAAGGCTCTTCCTTCCCACCGCGTGATCAATCCGTCGGTCCTTTATTTTGGAACTCCGGTCGCGCTGATCACAACGATGAATCCGGATGGCACTCCCAATATCTCCCCCATGTCGTCCGCCTGGGCGCTCGGGGATCGGGTCGTGCTTGGGATGTCGACCGGGGGACAGGGAAGCGAGAACGCCGTCCGTGAGGGCGAATGCGTGATAAATCTCGCTCCCGCCGGCCTTTGGGAGCAGGTGGAGCGACTCGCCCGGACCACTGCCCGCAATCCGGTTCCTGAATACAAAGCTGCTGCTGGCTATCATCACGAACCGCAAAAATTCGGGGCGGCCGGCCTGACTCCCTTGCCCTCGGATCTCGTGCGCCCGCCGCGCATTGCCGAATGCCCGCTTCAGTTCGAGGCTCGCATCGTGGCCGTTCACGCCTCCGGCGGAGAGGAATGGCGGGCAGGTTCCCACCATCCCTTCGCCATTATCGAGACCTGTGTGGAGCGCGTCCACGTTCACGACGACATGACGATCTCGGGGACGAACTACATCGATGTCAGCCGCTGGAAGCCCCTGCTATATGTCTTTCGGCACTATGTCGCAGCCGGAACCGACCTCGGCCGGACTTTCAAAGCCGAGGCATGAGAGCCTGCCAACTTGTTGCATTTCCGGGCGGCTTTCTCTATAAGCCGCCTCGCGCCCGCTCGACACCCTTGGAGGCACGGGCGCCCGACCTGACGGCCGCCAAAAAGGTTTTAGGACCCTGGGCGGCCTTCGGTTTTTAACCACCTGTTTTTAAGGACCACGACCATGAGCGATATCAAGCAGATCACGGCCGTGGCGCGCGACCGGGCCGGCAAGGGGGCCGCCCGGGCCGTTCGTCGCCAGGGCCAAGTTCCCGCCGTCATCTATGGAGGCGGCCAGGCCGCCGAGGCGATCTCCCTCGACTTCAACCAGACGAAGCAGCTGATCTTCGCCGGCCACTTCCTCACCACGATCTTCGAGATCGACGTGAACGGCAAGAAGACCCGCGCGATTCCGCGCGACTACCAGCTCGATCCGGTGAAGGACTTCCCGATCCACGTCGACTTCCTGCGTCTCGCCAAGGGCCAGGCGATCAAGGTCGTGGTGCCGGTGCACGTGGTCGGCCAGGAGAAGAGCCCGGGCGTGAAGCGCGGCGGCACGCTCCAGATCGTCGAGCACTCGGTGGAACTGCTCGTTCCCTCCGATGCGATTCCGGACTTCATCGAGGCCTCCGTCGCCGATCTCGACATCGGTTCGTCGGTCCACCTCGCAGATATCAAGTTGCCGAAGGGCGCCAAGCCGACCTCGACGGAGAACGTCACCCTCGTCACGGTCGTCGCTCCGTCCGGCATGAAGGAAGAGGAAGCGGCTCCGGCAGCGGCCGAGGGCGAGGCTCCCAAGGCCTAAACCGCCTTTACGCCGGGCGTCTGCCCTATCGATCGGCTTCGACGCTCCGACCGCAAGGCCGGAGCGTTTCTTATGAGGGTGTCCCGCGATGCGCCTTTTCGTCGGCCTCGGCAATCCTGGATCCCGCTACGCCAAGAACCGCCACAATATCGGCTTCATGGCAGTGGACGAGATCGCGCGCGCCCATGGGGCCTCCCCCTGGCGCAAGCGCTTTCAGGGCGAGACCGCGGAAGCCGTGATCGGGGGCGAGAGGGTGCTTCTCCTCAAGCCGCAGACCTACATGAACGAGTCCGGACGGGCGGTGGCGGAAGCCCAGCGCTTCTTCAAGATCCCGCTCTCGGACATGACGGTCTTCTACGACGAGCTCGATCTGCCCCCCGCGAAGCTCAGGGTGAAGGTCGGCGGCGGCAATGCCGGGCATAACGGCCTGCGCTCGATCACAGCCCATAGCGGCAACGATTACCGCCGCGTGCGGCTCGGCATCGGTCATCCAGGCCACAAGCCGCTGGTCCAGGCCCATGTTCTCGGGGATTTCGCCAAGGCGGAGGAGCCCTGGGTCGAGGATCTGACCCGCGCCATTGCGGACAATGCGGCGCTTCTCGCCAAGGGCGAGGATGCGAGCTTTCAGAACAAGGTCCACCTCGCCATGGAGGCGAAGGGCTGGACGGACGTGAAACGGCCCGGCGAGAAGCCCGGCCAAGACAAGAACAACGCCGGCTGACGCCGGCACGCAAGGAGTGAGGCCATGGGCTTCAAGATGGGTATCGTCGGACTGCCGAATGTGGGCAAGTCCACCCTCTTCAACGCATTGACCCAGACGGCTGCGGCGCAGGCGGCGAACTATCCGTTCTGCACCATCGAGCCGAATGTGGGCGACGTGGCCGTGCCGGACGACCGTCTCGAAAAGCTCGCCGGCATTGCCGGCTCGGGCCAGATCATCCCGACCCGCCTCACCTTCGTGGATATCGCGGGCCTCGTGCGCGGCGCGTCCAAGGGCGAAGGCCTCGGCAATCAGTTTCTCGCCAATATCCGCGAGGTCGATGCGGTCGCCCACGTGGTGCGCTGCTTCGAGGATACCGACATCACCCATGTGGAAGGCAAGATCGATCCCATCACCGATATCGAGATCATCGAGACCGAGCTGATGCTGGCTGATCTTGAGAGCCTCGAGAAGCGCGTCACGGCGCTCGAGAAGAAGGCGAAGGGCAACGACAAGGAAGCCAAGGAAACCCTCGACCTCGTCAATCGCACGCTTCCCCTGCTGCGCGACGGCAAGCCGGCCCGTCTCGTGGAGCGCAAGCCGGAGGAGGAGCGCCTGTTCCAGATGCTCGGCCTGCTCTCCTCCAAGCCCGTCCTCTATGTCTGCAACGTGGAGGAGGCTTCCGCGGACCAGGGCAACGCCTTCTCGGCCAAGGTCTTCGAGCGCGCCAAGGAAGAGGGCGCCAAGGCCGTCGTCGTCTCGGCCAAGATCGAGAGCGAGATCGCCGTGCTCGCCGCTGACGAGCAGAAGGACTATCTCGACGCCATCGGCCTCGCCGAGCCCGGCCTCAACCGCGTAATCCGCGCCGGTTACGAACTGCTCGGCCTCATCACCTATTTCACGGTCGGCCCGAAGGAAGCCCGCGCCTGGACGATCACCACGGGCACCCGCGCCCCGCAGGCGGCCGGCGTCATCCATACGGATTTCGAGAAGGGCTTCATCCGGGCCGAGACCATCGCCTATCCGGATTATGTCTCGCTGAAGGGCGAGGCCGGTGCGCGCGATGCGGGCAAGCTGCGCCTGGAAGGCAAGGAATACACCGTGCAGGATGGCGACGTGCTGCATTTCCGGTTCGCAAACTGACGGATTTGTGAACGGCGGCTTGGCCGCACGTTCAGCTGCGTCGTGCGTTAATCCTGCATGGAGGGACAGCCCATGCAGGATTCATTGGAAGATATCGCCTTTGCGGTGGGCGGGGCTGTGGTCTCGCCGGGTCCCGGCTCGGCCGAGCTGCTTCTTGCCATTCTTATCGCCTGCGGGTTCGCGTTCAGCACCCTCTATGCCCTCTTCACCGGACGGCACGGGCACGTATCCCGCTGGCCCGAGCGCCACTCTTGAGCGGGATCGTTCGCAAGTCTTGACGCGTTGAGCATCAGACCCTTCTGATGCTCCTTCCATGCAAATTCATCATCGCCATTCCTGGAATCTCTCCCCCGCAGAGGCCATCGCTCTTCAGAAAGAGCTGAGAACCGAAGTCGTTTCCGACCGCCCCATCGACCTTTCAGCCGTCCATGTCGTCGCCGGCGTCGACGTGAGTGTGAAGAACGAGCAGTCGCAGGCCGCCATCGTCGCGATGACCTATCCGGGCTTTCTGCCCATCGAGACGGTCCTAGCCCAGCGCCCCACGCCCTTTCCCTACATTCCCGGGCTCCTGAGCTTCCGGGAGGGTCCGGTGCTGGAGGAGGCTTTCGAGAAGCTGAAATCCGCGCCCGACGTCTTCCTCTTCGACGGCATGGGCATCGCCCATCCCCGCCGCATCGGCATCGCAAGCCATATGGGCTTGTGGCTGCAGCGCCCGACCATCGGCTGCGGCAAGACGCTTCTGTGCGGACGCTACAAGAACCTGGCCGAGGAGAAGGGCGCCGCCGCACCCCTCATCGATCGCGGCGAGACCATCGGCGTGGCCCTGCGGACCCGCACGGGCAAGAACCCTATGTTCATCTCACCCGGCCATCTGGCGGACATCGAGACGGCGGCAACGCTCGTCCTAGCCTGCTCACCGAAATATCGCTTGCCCGAGCCGATCCGCTTGGCGCACAACGCCGCTGGACAGTTCAATCCGTGACCTTCGCGTTGGGAAAGGGCCGCCATGGGCCTTTCCGTTCCATGCAGACGAAAGCCCGATGCCCCGTTTTGCCTTTGAAGACTTCACACCCGGCTCGACCCAAGTTTTAGGCCCGATCACCGTCTCGAAGGACGCGATCATCGCGTTCGCGCGGGAATACGATCCGCAGCCCTTTCATGTGGACGAGATCGCTGCCAAGGACAGTTTCGTAGGCACCCTGATCGCTTCGGGTTGGCATACCTGCGCGCTCAACATGCGCCTGCTCGCTGACGGCATTATCCTGGATTCGACCTCCATGGGATCGCCGGGGATCGACGAGCTCAAATGGATGAGGCCTGTCCGTCCGGGCGATACGTTGCGCTCGCGGATGACGGTTCTCGATTCCCGTCCCTCGAGGAGCAGGCCTTCCATCGGCCTCGTGCAGTTTCAGTTCGAGATGCTCAACCAGGATGACGAAATCGTCATGATCCAGAAGAACTGGATCATGTTCGGGCGCAAGGAGACCGGCCTCGCCATCAACGGAAGCCGCCGCCCTCCGGTGGAGCGAGCTTCCTCTGCATCTGCGTCGGCCATCGAACTGCCGCCCATGTCGGCCAATCCCTATCTCGAAGATCTCGTCGCGGGTCAAACGGAAGTCCTGGGCGAGTATGCTTTCACGTCCGAGGACATCATCCGCTTTGCGAAGCAGTTCGACCCGCAACGTTTCCACGTCGATCCGGACGCCGCGAAGGTGAGCCTGTTCGGTGAACTTTGCGCCTCGGGCTGGCAGACGGCCAGCATCTGGATGAAGCTGTTGGCGGGTCATCGCGACCGCATCCGCAGCGAGACGCTCGCCCGCGGCGAGCGTCCGGCAAGGCTCGGCCCCTCTCCGGGGTTCAGCAACCTGAAATGGCTGAAGCCCGTCTATGTGGGCGACACGATCACCTACCGCACGACGCTGACCGGCAAGCGTGTCTCCGCCTCCCGCCCCGGTTGGGGGCTGGCGACCCACCACAACATCGGTGTGAACCAACACGGTGAAGAGGTCTTTGCGTTCGATGGCGCGGTGTTCTGGGAAAGACGGTCTGAAAGGTAAGGCCGCGTTTGCGGCCGGGTCGGACTCCCTGCGGCGCCCCGAAATGGCGAACTCCACTGTCATTCCGGGCTCTCGCTAACGCACGCCCCGGAATGACAGTGGGAAGTCGCCGCAAGGCCAAAAAGCTCAGTGCCCTTCGAAGCTCACGAGGCTTCGCACCTCGACGCCGAGATCGCGAAGTTTCGCGGCGCCGCCGAGATCCGGCAGGTCGATGACGAAACAGGCCGCCACGATGTTGGCGCCCATCTGACGCAGGAGCTGCGTCGCGGCGACGGCCGTGCCCCCGGTGGCGATCAGGTCGTCGACGATGATGACCCGCTCGCCCTGGCCGATGGCGTCCGTGTGAATTTCCATCTCGTCCACGCCGTATTCCAGCGAATAGGCGATCCGCACGGTTTCATGGGGCAGCTTGCCCTTCTTGCGGATGGGGACGAAGCCGGCTGAGAGCTGGTGGGCGACAGCACCGCCGAGGATGAAGCCCCGCGCCTCGATTCCCGCCACCTTGTCCACGCGCCCGCCCGCGAAAGGATGGACGAGTTCGTCCACCGCCCGACGGAACGCACGCGCATCGCCGAGCAATGTCGTAATGTCCCTGAAGACGATGCCGGGCTTCGGATAATCCGGAATCGAGCGGATCGCTGACTTGAGATCGGTGAGAAGACGCTGGTCCATACACGTACCCTGACACATTTGAGGACGAATGACATCATCCGGGGAGCCGCGTCATGCCCGAACCGTTCCAGCGAACGATTATCACCGACATCGATATCCCCTTCGGAAGCCTGGTTTTGTTTTTCGTGAAAGCCTCGCTCGCTGCAATCCCGGCAGCCTTCATCGTCGCTTTCATCCTGGCTTTTATCGGCTGGCTGCTCCGGCTCATCTTCGGATTCGGGATGATGGGCGGAATGGTGACATGATCAGGCCGCTGCGGGTGTGAGAACCCGGCCCGCCACCGCATCGAGCTTCTTCAAAAGGCTCGGATCCCATGCGGAAGGCGCCGTCATGATAGCGTTGTCGAGAGCACGGTCGGAACCGGCCGGACAGGCTTCATGCTCGGCGGGGAAGTGTTTCGCGACCCGGGCGATCAGCTTGGCTACCTTCGCCGAATTCTGCTGAGCAACGGCAACGACCGCGGCCACATCCACGTCCCCATGCTCCGGATGCCAGCAATCGAAATCCGTCACCATGGCGATGGTGGCGTAAGTGATCTCGGCTTCGCGGGCGAGCTTCGCCTCCGGCATGGCGGTCATGCCGATCACGTCGTAGCCGAGCCCCTTGTAGGTCATCGACTCGGCATAGGTCGAAAATTGCGGCCCCTCGATGCAGACATAGGTTCCGCCGAGCCGGAAGGGGAGGCTCTCCTCGGTCGCCGCTTCCGCGATCCGTTGCTGCAACAGGGGGCCGACCGGATGGGCCATGGGCACATGGGCCACGCAGCCACGGCCAAAGAACGACGTCTCGCGCTTGTGGGTACGGTCCACGAATTGATCGACCAGCACGAAGACTCCCGGAAGAAGCTCCGGCTTGAAGGCGCCGCAGGCCGAGACCGAGATCAGATCGGTGACGCCTGCGCGCTTCAGGACATCGATATTGGCGCGATAATTGATATCGGAAGGCGAATAGCGATGCCCGCGTCCATGGCGGGGCAGGAAGACGACCTTCGTCGACCCGATACGCCCGATTCGCAGCGCATCCGAAGGCTCTCCCCAGGGAGACGATATGTGTTCCTCACGGAGGTCTTCGAGCCCGGGCAGATCGTAGACGCCCGATCCCCCGATGATACCTAATACGGCCTTGCTCATCGTTCCTGCCCTCCTTCGATCCGGGCTTTCTGCGTTCGGGGAGAATGTAGGGCCCGATCGCCGCCTTGGGCCATGACCACCCGCGCACCATCCAAAGAAAAAGGCCCCGGAACGGGGCCTTTTCATCTCAACTTCGCCTAGGCTCAGCTGTGCGTCGCCGTGACGTCGCTATGCCCGACCTTGGCCCAGACCTTCTTCTTGGTGAAGTAGAGCAGGCCGGACAGGAGTATCAGGAAGAGGATGGCCTGGAAGCCGATGCGCTTGCGCGCCTCGAGCTTGGGCTCGGCCGTCCACATCAGGAACGCGGTGACGTCGCGGGAATATTGGTCGACCGTCTCGGGCGCCTGAGGCTGGCCGTTCGCATCCTTCGGATACTCGACCTGGCCATCGCTCAGCGGCTTGGGCATGGCGATGATGTGGCCCGGGAAGTACTCGTTGTAGTGCCCGCCCGCCGGAACCTGGGAGCCTGCCGGAGGCTCCTTGTAGCCGTCGAGCACCGCGTGGACGTAGTCAGGGCCGGTTTCCGCGAACTGCGTGAACATGTCGAAGACGAACCAGGGGAAGCCGCGCTCATAGGTGCGGGCCTTGGCCATCAGCGACAAATCCGGCGGCGCCTTGCCACCATTGGCCGCAGCCGCCGCGTTCTCGTTCGGGAACGGAGCGGGGAAATGATCGGCCGGGCGGGCGGGACGCTCGAACATGTCGCCGGCATCGTTCGGGCCGTCCTGGACCTTGTACTCGGCGGCGAGCGCGCGAACCTGCGCCTCGGAGAATTCCGGACCGCCGGGCTCCGCCAGATTGCGGAAGGCCACATAGTTCAGGCTGTGGCAGGAGGAGCAAACCTCCCGATAGATCTTGAAGCCGCGCTGGAGCTGAGCCCGGTCGAAGGTGCCGAACGGACCGTGGAAGCTCCACTTCAGCTGGGGCGGAACCGGAGTTCCCTCGGCAGCGAGAGCGGGAGCCGACAGGCCGAGAACGGCCGCGGCGATGAGAAGAGTACGCTTCATCATGATGTTATTTCCCCAGCGCTCGCATCAGCCCTTGGACTGCGGCTCGGCACTGGCACCGGCCGGCAGAGCTGCTCCACCCTTCACACCCATCACGGATTCGAGGATCGAATTCGGCAGCGGCAGCGGACGCTCGATGAAGCCCAGCAACGGCAGGATGATCAGGAAGTGGATGAAGTAATAGGCCGTCGCGATCTGCGAGACGATGACGTACCAGCCCTCCGGCGGCTTCGCGCCGAGCCAGCCCAGCAGAACCGTGTCGGCGACAAGGATCCAGAAGAACTGCTTGTAGAGCGGGCGGTAGGTCGTCGAGCGGACCTTCGAGGTGTCGAGCCACGGCAGGAAGGCCAGGACCGCGATCGAGGCGAACATGGCGATGACGCCGCCGAGCTTGTCCGGAATGGCGCGCAGGATCGCGTAGAACGGCAGGAAGTACCATTCAGGCACGATGTGAGTCGGCGTCACCGACGGATTCGCGGGGACGTAGTTGTCCGCGTGGCCGAGGAAGTTCGGGATGTAGAACACGAACCACGCGAAGAAGACCAAGAACACCGCCGTGGCGAAGAGATCCTTGATCGTGGCGTAGGGCGTGAAGGGAACCGCGTCCTTGCCAGACTTGATCGGAACGCCGGTCGGGTTGTTCTGGCCCGGCACATGCAGCGCCCAGATGTGGAGAATGACCACACCGAAGATCATGAAGGGCAGCAGGTAGTGGATCGAGAAGAAGCGGTTCAGGGTCGGGTTGCCGACGGAATAGCCGCCCCAGAGCAGGCTCTGGATGGTGTCGCCGATGCCCGGAATGGCCGCGAGGATGTTGGTGATGACGGTCGCACCCCAGAAGCTCATCTGGCCCCACGGCAGCACGTAACCCATGAAGGCGGTGGCCATCATGAGACCGTAGATGATGACGCCGAGGATCCACAGGATCTCGCGGGGAGCCTTATAGGATCCGTAATAGAGGCCGCGGAAGATGTGGATATAGACCGCGACGAAGAACATCGAGGCGCCGTTGGCGTGCAGATAGCGGATGAGCCAGCCGAAATTCACATCGCGCATGATGTGCTCGACGGACTGGAACGCCATCGAGGCATGCGGCGTATAGTACATCGCCAGGAACACGCCCGTCACGATCTGTGACACAAGCATGAACATGAGGATGGCGCCGAAGGTCCAGAAATAGTTCAGGTTCCGCGGAACGGGGAACGCGATGAACGAGGAATGGATGAGGCCCGCGATGGGCAAGCGGCTTTCGAACCATTTGCCGAAGGCGCTCTTGGGAACATAGGTGGTGGAATGCTGGCTCATGATTATCGCCTGATCGGATTGGCCGTCGCGGAAGGTTACGCCTTGGCTTCTTGGCCGATGACGATCTTCGTATCGGACGCGAAGGTGTAGGGCGGGATCGGCAGATTGATCGGAGCCGGGCCACCACGAACGCGACCCGACGTATCGAAGATCGAACCATGGCACGGGCAGAACCAGCCCTCATATTGACCCTGATGACCCAGTGGCACGCAGCCCAGATGGGTGCAGTTGCCGTAGACGATCAGCCATTGGGCGTGGCCGGGCTTGACGCGGGCCGAGTCAGGCTGCGGATCGCGAAGGGCCGCAACATTCACATCCTCGGCAGCCTTGATCTCGGCCGGGGTGCGGTTGCGGATGAAAATGAGCTTCCCGCGCCAGAACACCTTCACGATCTGGCCTTCGGCGATCGGCGTCAGATCGACTTCGACCGGCGCGCCAGCGGCGACCGTGGCCGCGTCGGGCGTCATCGATTGAATGAAGGGCCACACCAGGGTAGCGCCGCCAACGGCAGCGGCCGCACCGGTGGCGATGAAGAGGAAATCGCGCCGTGTCGGCTCAACGACGGTAGAGGTGGTCTCGGCCACTTGGCTCTCCAGCATACGTCAACAAACGAGAACCGCGCATCTGCGGTGACTTGGCAACCCAAACCGGCAATCCAAGCACCCGGCACGCTGCTCGTTTGAACAAGCATACGCGCCAATGCGCGCGCAATGCGACTGGGCGTCGCCACGCGAAGCGCTCTTTGGCATGGTCAAGCCCGCCTGTCTATAGGTGGATTGGACTTGTTCCAGTCTCTCTCACTCAGATTACCGCCGTTTCCTCGGCTCCGAGGAAGCCGCCGGACTGGCGCCGCCAGAGCCTGGCATAGAGCCCGCCCCTCCGCAAAAGCTCCGCATGGCTGCCCTCTTCGACGATCCGGCCCTTGTCGATGACGATGAGCCGGTCCAGGGCCGCGATGGTGGATAGCCGGTGGGCGATGGCGACCACCGTCTTTCCTTCCATGAGAGTGGAAAGCGCCTCCTGGATCGCCGCCTCGACCTCCGAATCCAGGGCGGAGGTCGCCTCGTCCAGGACCAGGATCGGGGCATCCTTCAGGATCACGCGGGCGATGGCGATGCGCTGGCGCTGCCCGCCCGAGAGCTTCACCCCCCGCTCGCCCACATGGGCGTCGTAGCCGCGCCGGCCCCGGTGATCCTCCAGATCGAGGATGAATTCATGGGCGTGGGCGAGGCGCGCCGCCTGCTCGATCTCGCTGTCCTTCGCCCCCGGACGGCCATAGGCGATGTTCTCCCGGATCGAGCGGTGCAGCAGGGAGGTATCCTGCGTCACCATGGCGATCGCGGCCCTGAGGCTGTCCTGGCTGACCTTGGCGATGTCCTGCCCGTCGATGAGGATTCTCCCCTCCTCCACATCGTGGAGGCGCAGGAGGAGAGAGGTGATCGTGGTCTTGCCCGCCCCGCTCGTGCCGACGAGGCCGACCTTTTCGCCGGCGTGAATCGTGAGATTCAGATCCTCGATCACTCCGTCTTCCCGCCCATAATGGAACGAGACGTGATCGAAACGCACCTCGCCTGCCGTCACCTCGAGCTTCTCCGCTTTCGGCGCATCGACGATGCCGTGCGGCCGGGCGATGGTCTCCATGCTCTCCTGCACGACGCCGATATTCTCGAAGACTCCGCGCACGGTCTGCATCACCCAGCCGGACATGGCGAGGATGCGCATGACGAGGGACAACCCGGTCGCCGCCTCGCCGCTCGTCATCAGCCCGCGCATCCATAGGGAGATGGAGAGCGCGCCGGTCGCCACGAGAAGGGCGCTGTTCATGAGTGCGAGGAGGCCCGTGACGCTGGTGATGAGACGGAAGGAGTTCAGAAAGGCTTCCGTGTGCGCGGCCAGCGCGCTCTGGACGGCCGAGCGCTCCTCCGCCCTGCGGGCAAAGAGTTTGACGGTCAGGATGTTGGTGTAGCTGTCGACGATTCTCCCCACCAGGACGGAGCGGGTATCGGCCACGGTCAGGGATCGCGCCCTCGCCCGCGGCACGAAATAGCGCAGCAGAAGGAGATAGCCGACGATCCAGAGCCCCATCGGCAGGGCGAGCCAGGGGCTGATCCTGGAAAACAGGCCCAGCGCCGTGAAGGCGAAGATCGCCACATAGAGAAGCGTATCGAGCACCGTTACCGCGATTTCGCGGATGGCGCCCCCGGCCTGGGTGATGCGATTGGCGAGACGCCCGGCAAAATCGGCCTGGAAATAGCTCAACGCATGGCCCAGCGTGTAGAGATGGGTCCGCCAGCGGATCATGTTGGTGCTCTGCGGCACCAGAACCTGATTCGTGATCGCCTCATGCACGAAGTGCAGGACCGGCCGCACGAACAGGATCGCGGCGGCGATGAGCAGCAGCGACGTTCCGTGATCGGCCCAGAGCGTATCCGGTGTTGCATGGGCGAGGATGTCCACGATCCAGCCCAGGATGACGTAGAGCGAGGCCTCGAACAGGCCCACGATCAGGGAGGCGATGAAGAGAACGAAGAGCCAGAAACGGATCGGCCGGATATAGTGCCAGGAGAATGCACTGACCGTTTTGGGAGGCGTCTCGTTCTCGTTGAAGGGGGAAAACGGGTCGATCTGCTTTTCAAACCACCGAAACATTCCGGTCCTCGGATCATCCCTCGCCCAGCCCTGCTATAACACGACAGGCGGCGAAGCGTTCACTTGACGTCGGCGCGTGCTTTCGCCGATGAGGCATGCCATGCCCCGACTTGCTCTTTATCAACCGGACATCCCGCAGAACACCGGCACGATGCTGCGCCTGGCCGCCTGCCTCGGCGTCCCGGTCGAGATCATCGAACCGGCGGGCTTCGACGTCTCGGACCGCAACCTGCGCCGCTCCGGCATGGATTATCTCGACCGCGTCGCGATCACGCGCCACATCTCCTGGCGCAGTTTCGAGGCATGGCGGCAAGAGAGCAAGATGTCTTCGAGCAAGGCCCCTTCGAGCAAGCCCCGCCTGATCCTGGCCACCACGAAAGCCGCGACGCCCTATGCCAGCTTCGCCTATGAGCCCGACGACATCATCCTGGTTGGACGGGAATCCGCCGGCGTTCCGGACGAGGTCCACGACGCGGCGGATGCACGGATCATCATCCCCATGCAGCCGGGCCTGCGCTCCCTCAATGTCGCGGTCACGGCGGCAATGATCTTAGGGGAAGCGCTCCGGCAGACGGGTTCCTTTCCGGACCCCACCATTCTACAGACATGAGCGAAACCGACCCAGCCCTCATCCTGAGGAGAGCCGCCAGGCTCGTCTCGAAGGACGAGGGCGATTCCAGAGTGCGCTGGATCATCCTTCGAGACGCTTCGCTCCTCAGGATGAGGCTATCGCCTCCGCTTGCCGAGGACCAACCATGACCGACCCCGCCGTTCAACGCCTGCAAACCGAGGCCCCTGTCTGGTTTTCCGCCCTGCGCGACCGGATCTGCGCCGCTTTCGAGACGATCGAGACTGAGGTGACGGCACCCCTGCCTCCGGAGGCGTCCGAGCCCGGCCACTTCGAGCGCAAACCCTGGGAACGCAAGGATCACAGCGGCAATCCGGGTGGTGGTGGCGTCATGTCGATGATGCGGGGCCGGGTCTTCGAGAAGGTCGGCGTGCATGTCTCCACCGTCCATGGGGAATTCGCACCGGAATTTCGCGGCCAGATCCCGGGCTCGGACCAGGATCCGCGCTTCTGGGCCTCGGGCATCTCGCTGATCGCCCACCCCTGGAACCCGAACGTACCAACCGTTCACATGAACACCCGTTTCGTGGTGACCACGAAGCCATGGTTCGGAGGCGGCGCGGACCTGACCCCGGTGCTCGACCGGCGCAGGACACAAGAAGATCCTGACACCGTCGCTTTCCATGCCGCCCTGAAGGAGGCGTGCGAGCGGCACCCCTCCGCGCCTTACGACAAATACAAAGCCTGGTGCGACGAGTACTTCTTCCTCAAGCACCGCAAGGAGCCGCGCGGTATCGGCGGCATCTTCTACGATTACCACTGGACCGGCGACCCGGATGAGGATTTCGCCTTCACCCGCGATGTGGGCGAGACGTTCCTGAAGATCTACCCGGAAATCGTCCGGCGCAACGTGAGTACGGATTGGACGGAAGCCGACCGGGTTGAACAGCAGGTACGGCGCGGGCGCTATGTTGAGTTCAACCTACTCTACGACCGGGGTACGATTTTCGGCCTGAAGACCGGTGGAAATATCGACTCGATTCTCTCCTCCATGCCGCCGACCGTCCGCTGGCCTTGAGAATTCAGGCCTTGAGAATTCAGGCCTGGGCAAAAACCCGGCCGAGGAGAGCCTTCGCATAGGCCTCGTCGGCGGGGCAGCCCTCGGCGAGCCATATCCGGCGGCCCTGCGCCAGAAGTTCGCCGATCTTCGGCCCCTTGGGGATGCCCCGCTCCACCAGATCAGCCCCGCGGAGCGGAAATACCGGCAGCGGCTCGGCCCCGCTTCGGAACCGAATAAGCGCCTCCGGGGCGCCTTTCTCGAGGGTCGGCCGGGGTTCGCCCGCCGTCGCGGAGAGAACGAGCGAGACCGTCTCGACGCCATGTTCGGCCACGAGGCGGCGGATGGCCGTGGCATCCAGCGGCAGAGACGAGGACTTGAGACTGGCGAGCAGCTCGGCATAGGCGGCAAGCCGGCGTTGCTCGTCGTTCGAGAGCCGCAGGCGCTCGCGCAGGCGCTCCGCATCCTCCTCGGTCATGATCGCAAGCGCGGCCAAGCGCTCGACCGGATCCGCGCTCCGGTCCGGCGCGGAGGCGATCCTCTCGAACCGCCCGAACTCCGCCGCGCCATCCAAGATCCATGTCAAGAAGCCGTGCTCGGCCAGGATCTGCACCGTGTCCTGGGCCCGGCGCGCCACGAGCAGCTTCAGAAGCTCGTGCCGGATCCGCTCGCGGGACAGGATGGCAAGACCCGCCCGCTCAGCCCCGGCAGCGACGAGCCCTTCCGGATCGGGGCCGTTTTCGGCGTATTCCGCGTAGAACCGGAAGAAGCGCAGGATCCGCAAGAAATCCTCACGGATGCGGATATGCGCATCGCCGATGAAGCGGACGCGCCTTGCGGCGAGATCGGCAACCCCGTCCGTGTAATCGTAGAGGCGACCGTTGAGACCCAGCGACAGGGCGTTGATGGTGAAATCCCGCCGGAGCGCATCCGCCTCGAAATCGCGGCCGAAACAGACCACGGCGTAGCGGCCGTCCGTCTCCACGTCTTCGCGCAGGGTCGTGACCTCGAACGGCTCACCTTCGACGATGACGGTGATCGTGCCGTGATCGATGCCTGTGGGAACGGATTTGAAACCCGCCCGATGAGCACGCTCCATGATGCCGTCCGGGGACGCAGTGGTGGCGCAATCCACCTCCATCACGGGCCGCCCGAGCAGGGCGTTGCGCACCGCACCGCCGACGATGCGGGTCTCTTCGCCCTCGCCGTTCATCGCGTCGAGCAGGCGGCGCAGCTTCGGCCGCTCCAGAAGACCGGCGAGCGCCTTTTGATCGAGGGTGTGAATCACTTGAACTGCCCCGGAACGACACGCCCGTTTTCCACATGCGTCGGGACGAAGGCGCCGGTATGACGCTCGGCCAGAAGGCCGCCGATAAGCAGAGAGAGGATCACGAAGGCCAGCCCGGCAATGGCGACCCAGGGCACGTGATCGCTCCAGGAGGACCAAGCCAGGGGATTGCGGCGGAGGATGACGAGATAGATGGCGAAGGCGGCGAAGGGGAGGAGGAAAAGCAACAATTCCTGGATGATCGCCCGCGTCATGAAGTGTAGAGCCTCTCATAGAGATTGCGGAGGATGCCCGCCGTGACGCCCCAGATGTAGCGTCCTTCGTAAGGGATTGCATAGTAGCGACGCACGGAACCCTTCCATTCACGGGAGTGAAGCTCATGGTTGGCGGGGTCCATCAGGAAGCTCAAAGGCACTTCGAAAGTGTCCGCCACCTCGTGCGGATTAAGGGCCAGCGTGTAGGAAGGCGAGACCCGCGCGACCACGGGCATGACGAGATAATTCGTGGTGGACAGATAGGCGTCGAGATAGCCGAGCGGGCTGATGAAACGGCTGTCGAGCCCGATTTCCTCCTCCGCTTCGCGATAGGCCGCGGCCAGGATGGAGGCATCCTCGGGATCGACCCGCCCGCCCGGAAAGGCGATCTGCCCGGAATGCTGGCGCAGGCCCGTCGCCCGCTCCGTGAACAGCAGGGTCGGCTCGTCCCGCATCACGACCGGAACGAGGACGGCGGCCTCCTTCGGTGTCAGCGGCTGGGCCAGCGGGACATTGTCGAGGGAGTGGTCGCCCCGCGGATTGGCGAGCGCATCGCCGAGCTCCGGCGGCTCCGGCCGCAGCCTCTCGGCGGCAAGCGTCAGGAAATCGGGCGCGTCGAGAGGAGCAAGCCTCATCGGAATTCACCTCAATCCCGAAGCGGGAGCGATGGGAAAAAAGGCGCCGCCTGCCCGAACTCCGTAGAGCGCTTCATTGTCCAGGACCCGCTCTTCGCCCAGATCGATCAGGTCGAACGCTAGGGACCGCGTCACCAGCGCCCACAAATCGCCGCGAACTTTCACATATGGCTTCACGCCGCCGCCCGCATCCTGCTCGAAGCGCAGGGGATGATCGGGCCCGACCTGCACGAGATCGTCGACATTGGTGCGAAAGGCGATCTGGCGCTCCTCCTCGTCTCCCTCGACGGCCATTTCGACAGCCAGGAACGGCGCATCATCGACGACGATTCCCACCCGCTCGACCGGCGTGACGAGGACGTAACGCTCCGGGTCTTTGCGCAGAACCGTGGAGAAAAGCCGCACCAGCGCGGGGCGATTGATGAGCGTACCCATGTAATGCCAGCTTCCGTCGGCGGCGATGCGCATGTCGATCTCGCCGCAATAGGCGGGATTCCAACGTTCCACGGGAGGCAGGCCCTTACGCGTTCCATCCGCTCCGAGCGCTTCGGCGAGGCGCGATAGCGCACTGCTTTGAGCTGAGGCGTTTGGATCGGTCATGACACAAGCGTGAACAAGAAATTACACCTCAAGGATCGACGAACGGCTATCAATCGCTACTTGCTAGAGCATAGAGCCAATGCATGCGCCGTCCAGTTCACCGGTTCCTTGCTGCGGCGCAAAGCCCCCCTTGCCTATCGATGCCGAAGGAAGGCACAGTGTCGGTCGGGGCGAACGCTAATGAGTGGAAGGATAACTCATGACGGCCAGTATCGCTCAACCGCCTACCGCGCTGGACGATGCGATCATCCGCAATGCGGAAGCGACGCTCGAAACCGTGGGACGCGCCCGTGAAGCGATCCACTCGGTCATCTTCGGCCAGGAAGATGTGGTCGATCACACCCTCATCACTCTTCTGGCCGGCGGCCATGGATTGCTCGTGGGTGTTCCCGGCCTCGCGAAGACGAAGCTCGTCGAAACCCTCGGCATCGTGCTGGGCCTCGATGCGCGGCGGGTGCAGTTCACCCCGGATCTGATGCCGTCCGACATTCTCGGCTCCGAAATCCTCGACGAAGGCGCCGACCGGCGCCGCTCGTTCCGCTTCGTGAAGGGGCCGGTCTTCACCCAGCTTCTCATGGCGGACGAAATCAACCGCGCCAGTCCACGCACCCAATCGGCCCTCCTGCAGGCGATGCAGGAGCATCACGTCTCGGTCGGTGGCGAGCGGCATGATCTGCCGCAGCCCTTCCATGTCCTCGCCACGCAGAACCCAATCGAACAGGAAGGCACCTACCCTCTCCCCGAGGCCCAGCTCGACCGGTTTCTTCTGGAGATCGACGTCGGCTATCCGGACCGGGCTGCGGAAAGACGCATCCTCATCGAGACCACAGGAGCGGACGAGCATAAGCCGGTCGCCGTGATGAACGCGGAAGCGCTGATGAATGCGCAGCGGCTCGTGCGCCGTCTGCCCGTCGGCGAAAGCGTGGTCGATGCGATCCTCGATCTGGTGCGCTCCGCGCGTCCCGGCAACGAGGCCTTTGAGGGCGTCACGGACAAGCTGCTCTGGGGCCCCGGCCCTCGCGCCAGCCAGTCGCTCATGCTCGCCGTACGCGCCCGCGCGCTGATCGAGGGCCGTGTCGCGCCATCCATCGCCGATGTGGTGGCCCTGGCCGAACCGGTGTTGAAGCACCGCATGGCGTTGACCTTCTCCGCCCGCGCGGACGGGGAAACGGTCAAGAGCGTCGTCGGCCGCCTCACGGCGCGGCTGGCGGGCTAGGATCATCGTCATGGTCCGTACCCGGGTCCTCCCGGAAACTGCCCGCACCCCCGGCAGGCACGAAACGGAGTCTGGGCTGACCCTGGCGCAGCGCATGCCTCACCTCGTGCTGGAATCGCGCCGGGTGGCGGCAAACCTGTCTCACGGCATCCATGGCCGCAGACGGGCCGGGATCGGCGAGACCTTCTGGCAATTCCGCCCCTTCGTGACGGGCGAAGCGGCGCAGCGCGTCGACTGGCGCCGCTCGGGCCGCGACGACAGGCTCTATGTGCGCGAGCGCGAATGGGAAGCGGCGCAGAACATCTGGTTCTGGATCGACCGCTCGGCCTCCATGGGCTACGTCTCGGACCTCGCCCAGGCCCCCAAGATCGAGCGGGCGATCGTACTCGGCCTCGCCCTGGCAGATGCCTTCGTGGAAGGCGGCGAGCGGGTGGGCATGCTCGGCCTCATGCCGCCCCGCGCCACCACCCGGATCGCAGAAGCCATGGCGGAAACCATGGTCGCCGACCGCTCCTCGCTGGAGGACGACCTGCCTCCGCAGGCTCCCATCGCCACCCTCGATGAGGCGATCCTGATCGGCGATTTCCTGACTCCGGCGAGCGAAATCGCCGCCGCCGTCGAAGCCATTTCGAGCAGGGGGGCGCGCGGGCACTTGGTGATGATCGTCGATCCCGTCGAGGAAACCTTTCCGTTCCAGGGGCAGGCCGTCCTGCACGATCTGGAAGACGGCATCTCCCTCAGGATCGGCGATGCCATCTCCTGGGGCGCGGCCTATCGGGGGCGTATGGACGAGCATCGGGACAAGATCGAGCAACTGGTCCGCCGTCGCGGCTGGACCCTGACGATCCACCGCACCGACCGCCCGGCGAGCGAAGCGGCGCTGCGCCTGATCACGCTGGTCGCGGCTACGCGCGGTGCCGATGTGGGAAGGCGCTAGATCATGCTGGGCCTCCCCCTCACCTTCGCCGCCCCATTCGTTCTGATCGCGCTCGCCGCCCTGCCGGCGATCTGGCTACTCCTGCGGATCACGCCGCCGCAGCCGAGGCGGGTCGATTTTCCGCCTCTGAGAATCCTCGCCGATCTGCGTCCCGAGCGGGAGACGCCGGCGCGGACCCCCTGGTGGCTTCTGCTGCTGCGGCTGGCTCTGGCGGCCTTCCTCATTCTCGCCGCTGCGGGGCCGATCTGGAATCCGCAGTCGGAGGGCAGCAGCCGCGCCCCTCTGCTTCTGCTCGTCGATAACGGCTTTGCCGCCGCGCATGACTGGCGCGACCGGATGAACCTGGCATCGGGACGCATCGAGACGGCCGAGCGCGAGGGGCGCGTCGTCGCCGTCGCCGCGATGGCGGAAGAGCCCCAGGACATCCAGCTATTGGCTCCGGCGGCAGCCCTGGAACGCCTGCGCTCCTTCAAGCCCCTCCCCCATCTGCCGAACCGCCAGATCCATCTCGACGCGGTCCGGCGCTTCCTGGAAGCCACGCCCGATGCGGAGATCGTCTGGATCAGTGACGGCATCGCGGGCATCGACAAGCAGGGCTTCGTCGACGGTCTGGCCCCGCTGGCGTCCGGGCGGCGGATCACCATTCTCAAGGCGGAACAATCGCCGGCTCTCGCCCTTGCCGACATTGCGAATGCCGGCGGGCAGCTGAACGTCACATTGGTTCGAGCAGAAGCGAACGGACGCAACACCGGCATCGTTCGCGCGCTGGATCTGAAGAATCTGCCGCTCGCCGATGCGCGCTTCACCTTCGCGCAGAATGCAACGGAAACCAACGCCGCCTTCGATGTGCCGACCGAGATCCGCAACGCCATCGCGCGGATCGAAATCCTCGGCGAGAGCTCGGCCGGAGCCGTGAGCCTTCTCGACGAGCGCGGCAAGCGCCGGCGGGTCGGCCTCGTCTTCGGCGGCACCGCCGACCAGGCTCAGCCGCTCCTGTCGCCCGTCTATTATATCAACAAGGCTCTGGCTCCTTATGCCGAGATCCGGGAAGGCCGAGGCGGCGTCGCGGATGCGGTCAACCAGCTTCTCGACGAGCAGGTTTCCATCCTCGTTCTCGCGGATGTGGGCGGGCTCGACAGCGAAGCCCTGGCCAAGGTGACCTCTTTCGTCGAGCATGGCGGCCTGCTGCTGCGCTTTGCCGGATCGCGCCTTGCCGCCGGCAACGACGATCTCGTGCCCGTGCGCCTGCGCCGGGGCGGCCGCAATCTCGGCGGCACCCTCTCCTGGGACACGCCCAAGACGTTCGCCCCCTTTACCCGGGAGAGCCCGTTCTTCGGCCTGAAGATCCCTGACGAAATCGGCATCCGCCGCCAGATCCTGGCCGAGCCCGACGGCGATCTTCCTGCCAAGACATGGGCCGCTCTTGCCGACGGTACGCCTATCGTCACGGCGGATAAGCGCGGCGACGGGCTTGTCGTGCTCTTCCACGTAACCGCCGACACAACCTGGTCGAACCTGCCCCTGTCGGGCCTTTTCGTCGACATGCTGCGCCGGATCACGGCTCTGGCCGGCGCGGCAAGCGATCCTACCGCCGAAGCGCGCAACGCCGAGAACCAGACCGTGGCTCCTCGCCTCACCCTCGACGGATTCGGCACCTTCACATCGCCGCCGGCGACCGCCCGCGCCGTGACCCGCAATTATGCGGAGCGCGCAAGCGCGGAACACCCTCCCGGCTTCTATGGCCCGGTGGATTCGAGCCTTGCCGTGAACACGCTCGTGGCCGGCGACCGGCTGGCTTCGCTCGACTATGCACCCCTCAACGCCCGTATGGCGCCGCTTGCGGGCTCCCGGACCGTCGATCTGCGCGCGCCCCTGTTCAGCCTGGCGATCGTCCTTCTCCTCATCGACACCCTGGCCTCCCTCTGGCTCGGCGGGCATCTCGGAAACCTGTTCGGCCGCATGCGCCGTGCAGGAGCGGGCGCGGCTGTCGTCCTGGCCGCCCTCCTCACGGTGAGCGTGGCGCCCGATGTCCATGCCCAGGAGCAGAAGCCGCCTCTGACCCAGGAGAGCAGGAATTCCGCCCTGACGACACGGCTCGCCTATGTGATCACCGGCGACGAGCAGATCGATTCCACCAGCAAGGCGGGGCTCACGGGCCTCACGCAGGTGCTCGGCATGCGCACCGCCCTCCAGCCGGGGGATCCCATCGGCATCGACCCCTCGCAGGACGAGCTCGCCTTCTATCCCCTGCTCTATTGGCCCATCGTCGCCACGAGGCCGGCCCCGAGCGAAGCCGCCATCCGGCGTCTCGACGCCTTCATGAAAGGGGGCGGCACGGTGATCTTCGACACGCGGGACGCCTTCAGCGCCCGCCCCGACGGCGCGGTGAGCGCCGAGGGGCAATATTTGCGCCGCATGCTTTCCACCCTCGACATTCCCGAGCTGGAGCCGGTACCCGCCGATCACGTCCTGACCAAGACCTTCTATCTTCTCGACGATTTCCCTGGCCGCTACGCCACGGGCCAGACCTGGGTCGAGGCCCTGCCGCCCGCAACGGAGGAAACGAGCAACCGCCCGGCCCGCTCGGGCGACGGCGTCTCGCCCATCATCATCACCTCCAACGATCTGGCCGCCGCCTGGGCCGTCGGACCGCGGGGAGAAGCCCTCTTCCCGGTCGTCGGCAGCGATCAGCAGCGCCAGCGGGAGCTATCGTTCAGAAGCGGCATCAACATCGTGATGTATTCGCTCACCGGCAATTACAAGGCGGATCAGGTGCATGTGCCGGCCCTGCTCGAGCGTCTTGGGCAATAGGGTGAGGACATAGCGATGCTTTCGGTCAGTTTCTCACCCCTCATCCCCGTCTACGTCCTCTGGACCGTCGGTGCGGTCGCGGCGATTCTCGCCGTTCTGGCTCTCGTCTCCCGGGGGCCTGTCGCCATCGTGAGAGCGCTTGCCCTCGCCCTGATCCTCCTGGCGCTTGCCAACCCGTCCCTGGTTCAGGAGGAGCGGGAGAAGGTGAAGGACATCGTGGCGGTGGTCATCGACCGCACGACTTCCCAGACCCTTGGCGACCGACAGGAGATGACAGACAAGGTTCGCGCCGAGCTGCAGCGCCGCTTCGGCGCGCTTCCCGATGTGGAGCCTCGCTACATCGAGGCCGACGACGGCGCGGGGGATGACGGAACGCGTCTTTTCGCGGCGCTTTCCAACGGCCTTGCCGACGTACCGCCGGACCGGCTCGCTGGCGTCCTCTTCGTGACCGACGGCGTTGTGCACGACATTCCGCCCTCCGTCGAAAGCCTCGGCTTCAAGGCGCCGCTGCACGCCCTCATCACCGGGCGTCCCGATGAGCGCGACCGGCAGATCAAGCTGCTGGAGGCTCCCCGCTTCGGCATCGTCGGCAAGGATCAGACCATTCGCGCGGTCGTCATGGAGCGCGGCGGCACCGGCTCCGCCACCGTGACCGTGCGCCGGGACGGACAGGAATTCTCACGCCAGCAGGTGCGGGCCGATACGCCGTTCTCGATCAATGTGCGCATCGAGCATGGCGGCGCGAATGTGATCGAACTTGAGGTGGACGGCCTGCCCGACGAGTTGACCCTGGCCAACAACCGGGCCGTCGTTCCCATCGAGGGCATCCGCGAGAAGCTGCGCGTCCTCCTCGTCTCGGGCGAGCCGCATCCCGGCGAACGAACATGGCGGAACCTTCTCAAGTCCGACGCCAACGTGGATCTTGTCCATTTCACGATCCTGCGCCCCCCCGAGAAGCAGGACGGGACCCCCATCAACGAGCTTTCGCTCATCGCTTTTCCGACCCGGGAATTGTTCCAGCAGAAGATCAAGGAATTCGACCTCATCATCTTCGACCGCTACGCCAACCAAAGCGTTCTGCCCTCGAGCTATTTCGAGAACATCGTGCGCTATGTGCGCGAGGGTGGTGCGATGCTCGTGGCAGCGGGACCCGAATTCGCAAGCTACGGCAGCCTCGCCCAGACACGGCTTGCGCCGATCATTCCCGGCGCGCCGGACGGACGTATCGTCGAGGAGCCTTACAAGGCGCATATCACCGACACGGGCGCGCGCCATCCTGTCACGCGGGACCTGCCCGGCTCGGAGACGCAGCCGCCATCCTGGGGCGAGTGGCTGCGCATCATCGGCTCGCAGGTCAGTTCCGGCGCGACGGTGATGTCGGGTGCGAACGACCTGCCGCTGCTCGTCCTGCGCCGGGAGGAGAAGGGCCGCGTCGCGCTTCTCCTCTCCGACCATGCCTGGCTCTGGGCGCGCGGCTATGACGACGGAGGTCCGCATCTCGATCTTCTGCGCCGCCTCGCCCATTGGCTGATGAAGGAGCCCGCGCTGGAAGAGGAAGCCCTGCGCGCCAGCGCCGCCGGTCGCGACATCAGGATCGAACGCCAGACCATGAAGGACAGCGCCGATCCGGTCATTCTGAAAGCACCGAGCGGCGCGGAGAGCAGCGTCGCCCTCACCGAGACGCGACCCGGCCTGTTCACCGCGCAGGTGGCGAGCCGCGAACTCGGACTCCACACGGTCCGCTCGGGCGATCTCATCGCTTTCGTGAGCATCGGGCCCGCCAATCCGCGCGAGCTGACCGATGTATTCAGCAATACGGACGCTTTGCGTCCCATCGCCGAGGCGACGGGCGGCTCAGTCAGGCGCGTGGCCGTGGAGGGTGACAAGGGCATCACAGTGCCGCGCATTCTCGCCGTGCATTCGGGCTCACGCTTTTCCGGCAGCGACTGGATCGGGATCAAGCCGAGCGAGAGCGCCATCGTTCGCGGCATCTCCGTCTTTCCCCTGGCTCTTGGCCTGCTCGGCCTCGTGCTGCTGGTCGGCGCGACCCTTGCGGCCTGGCTTGCCGAAGGTCGCCGTCGCGCCTGACCGGCAATCGGGACAGGTTCGGATCCAACGATCTCTTGAGATAAGATAGCGCTTGTGAGCGGGAGCGGGCACTCCTCCCTTTGAGCATTTCTTGGCATTTTCTTGTGACAAGCATGGGCGTATACTAATGCGCCATAAGGATTGCCGACTGAGCATCCGCATGAATGGAGGTTTTCTCCATGCCCGAGTATCCGGCGCCTGAACGTCGTCGCTTCGACTGGCTGAATCTGCTGCTCCTGCTGGTGCCTTTCATCGCTCTGCTCTGGGTTCCTTTCTATAATTCGATAGAGCCGACCATCGCAGGCATCCCGTTCTTCTACTGGTATCAGTTTATCTGGGTGTTCATCACGTCGGGCCTGATCCTCTGGGTACATCGCAGAGCGGGCTAGGAGCCCCTGTATCTACGAACTGCCGGCGACCCGTTCCGAGGAGTTCGGACATGAACTGGACCGCGCTGATCGTCTTCACATTGCTGTTTGGATTCATCACCGCCCTCGGCTTCGTCGCCGCCAACTGGCGACGCGGCGATCTCGACCTGCTGCATGAATGGGGGCTGGCCGGCAGGCGTCTCGGAACGTGGGTCGTCTGGTTCCTGCTGGGCGGCGACGTCTATACCGCCTACACATTCATCGCGGTGCCGGCACTCGTCTTCGGCGCCGGCGCCATCGGCTTCTTCGCACTGCCTTACACGATCATCGTGTATCCGCTGGTTTTTCTCATCCTGCCGCGCATGTGGTCCGTGGCGCACAAGCACAACTACATCACGGCGGCCGACTTCGTTCAAGGCCGGTACGGCAACCGATGGCTCGCCCTTGCGATTGCGGTGACGGGCATCGTCGCCACCATGCCCTATATCGCGCTGCAACTCGTCGGCATCGAGGTAGTGATCGGCGCCATGGGCGTGCAGGCGGAAGGCATCCTTGGCGAATTGCCGCTCATCATCGCCTTCGTCATCCTTGCCGCCTTCACCTATACGAGCGGGCTGCGGGCGCCCGCGATGATCGCAGTGGTCAAGGATACGCTGATCTACATCACGGTGATCGCCATGGTGATCGTGATTCCGATCGAGATCGGCGGCTACACCAAGATATTCGCCGCCATCCCGGAATCGAAGCTCCTGCTCGCGTCACCGAAGGACGGCAATCTCGGCCAGTACTCGGCTTATGCAACGCTGGCGCTCGGCTCCGCCTTCGCTCTCTTTCTCTATCCCCACACGGTCACCGCGATCCTGAGTTCGAGCGGGCGCGAGGTGATCCGCCGCAATGCCGCTTTCCTGCCGGCCTATTCGTTCCTGCTCGGGCTTCTCGCCATCACCGGCTTCATGGCGCTGGCCCTGAATGTCGACAAGCTGCCCGAATATGCGCCGCAATTCGCCCGCTACAGGTCCAATTTCGCGGTGCCTGCGCTGATCCTTCATTCCTTCCCGAACTGGTTCGTCGGCGTTGCCTTCGCCGCCATTGCGATCGGGGGCCTGGTGCCGGCGGCGATCATGTCGATTGCCGCCTCGAACCTGTTCACGCGCAACATCTACGTCCAGTTCATCCGGCCCGACTGCACGCCCAGGCAGGAGGCGCAGAACGCCAAGATCGTCTCCCTGATCGTGAAGTTCGGCGCGCTGGTCTTCATCCTCGCCCTGCCGCTGCAATACGCTATCCAGCTCCAGCTCCTCGGCGGCATCTGGATCAGCCAGACCATTCCGGCCGTCATCGTCAGCCTCTACTCGCGCTGGCTCAATCCCTGGGCCCTGCTGATCGGCTGGGCCGTGGGCATCGTATCCGGAACGTGGATGGCGGCGTCTCAAGCTTTCCAGTCCGCCGTCGTGCCTCTCACCCTCGACGGCCTGACCATTCCCGGCTATGCGGCGCTCTATGCGCTCGGGCTGAACTTCGCCACGGCCATCGTGCTCTCGCTGGTCCTCAACCCGATCCGCGCGACGCGCGGCATGGACCAGACCGTCGCCGCAGATTATCGGCTCTAGCGCATCGTGCACAAAAGTGGACCCGGTTTTTCGCTGACGCGGACCTTCGGTTCGCACAAAACGATGCGCCGCTTCAAGAATTCAGAGCGGCAGCGTGCCTACCATCCCCTTTGCATGGGACAGGGCGCCGTCGGCCAGTTCCAGTACGAGGAACCGATCCGGATTGACCGGCCCGGGAAGCTGGAGATGTCCCGTCGGGACGCGCTTGAAGCCGAAGCGGCGGTAATAGGGCTCGTCGCCCACCAGGAGCACCAGGGTATGCCCCTTCTCTCTGGCCGCTTCGAGGGAGCGCCGCATCAGCGCTCCGCCGATGCCCCGGCTCTCGAAGGCGGGCTCGACGGTCAGCGGACCAAGCATCAGGGCTTTCTTCGTTCCCGCCAGCACCGGCGTCAGGCGAACCGAGCCGACGAGCAGCGTACCCACGAGGGCTGTGAAGGAGAGATCGAGCAGATGCGGCGCCCCCTCCCGCAGCCGGGAGGCGGTACGGGCAAAGCGCCCCGGGCCGAAGGCGCGCTCATGGAGGCGCTCGATGGGATCGGCGTCGATAGGTTGTTCGGTGCGTATGATCAGAGAGAGCTCGGTCATGAACGGACTCGCAAAGGACGAAAAGAATTGTGGGCTGGACTGGTGTCAGCCGTTTCGTCGTCGCAAGTTCCGGGTTGTGGTCATGAAGATTGAGCGTTTCCTGAAGTTTCCTGGCCATAGCAGCGTCTGCGGTTCTGTGCAAACGGTTCTGAACGCGCAACCCTTACCAAGCGGTCCTTGGAGGCTCGCCATCGAGGATTTCCGCCAAGCGCCGGCGGGTGGCGGCGCTTACCCCTTCGGGAAGCCGGTCGAGCGGAAAGAAGCCCGCCTCGGCGATTTCCCGGTCGGGAACTTTCGGTCCGGCGACCGTGAAATTCCTGATGATGTAAACGATGACATGGTCGCGCCGGGACACATGGTTGTTGAAGAATACCCCATGCAACCGCGGGATATCGTTCATGGCGATGCAGGCTTCCTCGTACAGCTCCCGCTTCAAGGCTTCCAGCACCGGCTCACCGGTCTCGACCCCGCCGCCGGGCAGATGCCAACCGGGAATATACGTATGCCGGATCAGGAAGACGCGGTTGCTGTCGTCGAGGACGACGGCTCGGACCCCAAGGGTCATCCCGCGGGAGAAGCGCCAATAGGTATGAAGTCCCCAGCGAATGAAGCGTGAGGTCAGTTTCGACTCTTTGAGTTGGGACATCTTCATGAATGGATCATAGCTTAGCTTACGGAATGATGAATGGATTCATTCATTAAACGCATAGCTGATTCATTGTTTCAGCACGTGACCTGCACCGGACGCAGAGCTATACGAAGGCCAACAAAAAGGCACTCCCCATGTTTCTCTCTCTCATCCTGTCCCGTCTCGCCCGGTCTTCGCGGTTTTCCTGGTCGCCCGCCCTTGATCTCAACGATCACGCGATCCGCTCGACCCTGATCCCGGGTGCCCAGTACTAAGAACCTTCACTAAGAACCTTCAAGCCCTCGCAAATTCCTCTTTCGTGAGGGCTTGGCTTGTCCCCGGAATCCTGTTTAGAATAGTTCTAAATAGGGGATCGTGGGATGAAAGCGCTTTCGGAACTCACTGAGCGCGAGGTTATTGCCCTCGCCATCGCCAGTGAAGAGGAAGATTCCCGAATCTATCAGGATTTCGCGGACCGGCTGCGCCCCGACTTCCCCTCCTCCGCCGAGATCTTCGACGACATGGCGGAAGAAGAGCGGCACCATCGCAATTTCCTCTACGATTTCTACCGTTCCCGGTTCAGCGAGCATCTGCCGCCGATCCGCCGGGAAGACGTGCGCGGCTTCCTGAAGCGCCGCACCGTCTGGTGGAGCGCCGGGCTCGACCTCGACAAGATGCGCCGCGAGGCGGAACTGATGGAATTGCAGGCGGCGAATTTCTACGAGAAGGCCGCCCGGCAGACCCTCGATGTCAGCGTGCGCGAACTCTTCACCAAGCTGGCGGAGGTCGAGCGAGGACACGAGCGCAAGGCCTCCGAGCTGCATGCCGCCCACGTCACCGCCAATGCGGAGGTGGCTGAGGAAGAGGCGCGGCGAAGGCTCGTCATCCTGCAATATGTCCAGCCGGGGCTCGCCGGCCTGATCGACGGCTCCGTGTCGACCCTGGCCCCCCTCTTCGCTGCCGCCTTCGCCACCCACAGCAACTGGGAGACCTTCCTCGTGGGCCTTGCGGCCTCGGTGGGCGCGGGCATCAGCATGGGCTTCACGGAGGCCTTGTCGGATGACGGGTTGATCACCGGACGCGGCTCGCCGCTGCTGCGCGGTCTGATCTGCGGCGCCATGACCGCGATCGGCGGTCTCGGCCATACCCTGCCCTATCTGGTACCGGATTCCTGGCCCAACGCCTTCATGATCGCGACCTCCGTCGCCGCCTTCGTGGTCGCCGTGGAACTGGTCGCCATTTCCTGGATCCGCACGCACTACATGGATACGCCCTTCCTGAGGGCCGCTTTCCAGGTGATCGTCGGAGGCGTTCTGGTCCTCCTCGCGGGCATCTTCATCGGCAATGCCTGACGCATCGCTTTAAGGTTTGGCGAAGTCCCGCCGACGCCATAATGTCCGGCCGTCATGTTCCGCCTCGCTCATCTCACGGACCCGCATGTCGGGCCGCTTCCCCGCCCGCAGCTCCGGCAATTGCTGAGCAAGCGCCTGACCGGCTGGTACAACTGGCATCGCAGCCGCGCGGGCGCTCACGACATGGAGCTTCTCGCCGAACTTGTCGCCGATATCCACGCGCAACAGCCCGACCACATCGCCTGTACCGGCGATACCTGCAATATCGGCCTCCCCAGCGAATGGGCGACCTCGCGGATTTTTCTCGAGAGCCTGGGCGATTCGGCGCATGTCAGCTTCGTGCCGGGCAATCACGATGCCTATGTGATGGGCGCACTCGAAGGCCTGCTGAAAGAGGTCGGGCCCTGGACACGCGGGGATGACGGCTCCGAGGGCGTCTTTCCCTTCCTGCGCCGCTACGGCCCGATCGCCATCGTCGGACTCTCCTCCGCGATCCCGACCCTGCCCTTCGTGGCAAGCGGACGCATCGGCTCGAAACAGATGAAGGCGGCAGAGCAGGCCCTGGAGGCGCTAGGGCAGGATCGTAGCTGCTTCCGCATCGTCCTGATCCATCACCCGCCCCATCGCGGCGGCGCGCAGCCGGGCCGCAATCTCACGGATGCCCGCGCCTTCGAGGCCATGATCGGCCGCGTCGGCGCCGAGCTCGTGCTTCACGGGCATAACCATGTGGGGTCTCTCGCTCATCTCTCAGGCCCTCGTGGCCCAGTGCCGGTCATCGGAGCGCCCTCCGCATCGGCACGGGCCGGAACGCTGACCCATAAGGCAGGCTATCACCTCTTCACCATCGATCAGGATGAGACGGGCTTTCTGCTCACGGCCGAATTGCGAGGCTTGAGGCCGGACGGCAGCATCGGCGGGATGGGCATGCTGTCCCTCGGCCAGATCCGCCAGGCCAGCGAGAGTCCATAAGCGCATTGCGACCTCAGGCGTCCGCGGCGCCACAAGTTCTGGCGCAAGCCGTCAAGGCTGGGACGAAACGCGCGTCCTCAGGGGCTCGATCCGGGCCCGCACAACCTCCGTCGCTGGCCGCTCGAACAAGAGATGCACGATCAACCCGGCGATAACCACCGACAGAAGGGTGAGAACGACGAATCCCCATGGTCCGAGAATGACATCGGCCCCGGTGCGATGGGCGATCTCGCCGATCCCCCTGATCACGAAGGGATGGATGAGATAGATGGCGTAGGACGCATCTCCGGTCAGAACCCCGAAACGGGTGAGCGCATTCAACGACAGTGGACGATCGGGGCCGAGCGCTGCTGCCGCCACCAGGCAGGCTGCCGGAATTCCCCAGGCCAGAGGCCGCATCTCATTGAGATCGCTCGCCATCCCAATGAAATTCATCGCCAGGAGAGCGATGCCTGTTACGGCAAGTCCCCACCGCCAGATCCGGCTTAGGGTGAGACCCTCGGCGCGCAGCCAGCCGAGCCCGAGGCCGAAAGCGAATTCGAGGATGATCGGATCCGTCCAGAAAGCCAGCGGCTGCGGCAACGCAATGAGACGGCCGATGATGACGAGCCCGGCTAGAAGTCCCACAAGCAGGCTCAGCGCCCATCGGCGGGGCCAGATCAGCACGAGGGCGAACAGGCCGTAGAAAAACATCTCGTAATTGAGGGTCCAGCCAAGCGTATAAAGGGGTTGGACGAGGCCGTTCGGCCGCTCGAACGGGATGAAGAGATAGGAGGCCAGAACCTGCCAGGGCGCGAGGAGGTCGTTGTTGAGCAGCGACGGCGCAACCAGGGCAATGGCAAGATAGAGCGTGGTGACAATCCAGTAGAGCGGCGCGATCCGCGCCAGACGGCGCGCCAGGAAGACGCCCTGCGCACCCGGTTTCCCGAACAGGGACCGGGAAGCATGGACCATGATGAAGCCCGAGATGACGAAGAAGACATCGACACCGGCCATCCAGGGGAACCGGTCGAGGGCGGTAAAGGATTTCCCGACGCGCGCCGCCAGCGCCGCAGCATCATGCTGAGCATGCAGGAAGGCGACCGACAGAGCGGCGAACGCTCTCAAGAGTTGGACGTGGATAAGTTTCGACAAGCGGATCTCGGGATCGGATCAGCGCTCATACCGCATCGAAGCGCGCATCGCATCCCGGTTCCGGTAGAAAGGACGCCTATTTGCACTGACAAAGTCTATTTTCATGTAAGCTAAGCTTTAATGCTCAATAAAAACGTATTCATAAGATCATTATCTCAATTTTGGAACCGCTCAGGCGCCATCTCGTTATCGAGTTGCAGCAGTCACCCATCGTTTATTGCAAGCCGACAGGCCTTGCGAGGGAGTTCTGCGTCTCCGGAAAACAGAGGTTCATTCCATGAAGAAACATATTGCTCTTGCGGCCTTGCTGACGACCATTTCCGCTCCGGCCTTTGCGCAGCAGATGGACAGTCTGACCTTCAGAAACATGGCGGCACAGGCTGACGCCTTCGAAATCGCATCAAGCCGGCTTGCTCTCGAACGCTCCCGGAACCAGCGCGTCCTCAATTTCGCGCAGAGCATGATCTCCGACCACGGCCAGACGAGCCAAGCTCTCAATGGCGGCAGTCAGGTCTATTCCGCCAACGGCGAGTGGATGGGCAGCACCGTTACAGGCACCCTGGCGGGTGCCGGCATCGGCGCCCTGTTCGGCGGCCCGGTCGGTGCTGCCGTCGGCGCCGGTGTTGGCGCCGGAGTCGGCGCGACGACCGGAACCATCGCATCCGCCCCGGTCCCCGGCCCGAAGCCCGGCTATGATCCGAACTATGATGGCCCGCTCGGCCATAACAGCAATCTTCGTTCGGGCAGCCTCGCAACGGATCCTGGCCGCAGCGGCGCGATGGATGTCGTAGCGACCGGCACCATTACTCCGATTGCCCCGATGCCAGTGCAACTCGACGCCGAAAAATCCCAAATGCTGAACGAGCTTGCCTCGACAAGCGGCCCGCAATTCGACCGTCTCTACGGTCGCTATCAGCGCGCGGCGCATCAGGAGACGCTCGCGCTGTATCAGGAATATGCCCAGAACGGCAGCGATCCGGCGCTGGTTCAATATTCCCGGTCGGTGCTCCCGCATCTGGAGCACCATCTGGCCGAGACGCGCCGCCTACCCGGCGCAACCGGCAGACGTTAATCTCACACGTATTGGATCAGCGGCGGGTCGTCTTGGCCCGCCGTTTTCATGCGGCCCGGATGAAGGACTCGACATCCTTGCGCAGGGGCATCGGCCCCACGGCGCCCTGCCCCAAAGTCGAAAGGGCCGCTGCCGCATTGGCATAGGCCGCAGCCTTGAAAGCATCGCCGTGAATGACCCATTCGGCGAGAAACGCTCCATCGAACGTATCGCCCGCTCCCGTCGCATCGACCGCCTCGACGGGACGCGCCGCGATCACTTCCCGGCGCTCCAGCGTTGCGACCATGGTGCCGGATTTGCCCATGGTGAGCGCGACAACGCGGCAGCCCAGGCCGAGATAGAAGGCACAGATATCCTCCGGCCTGTCGAGCCCTGTCAGCTGTCGGGCATCGTCGAGGCCGGGCAGCGCGAGATCGGACAAGGCGACAGCCCCGTGGATCACGGCCCGCGCCCTGTCGAGCGGCCAGAGCCGCAGGCGCAGATTGGTGTCGTAGCTGACGACCGTGCCGTTCGCTTTCGCATGGCGGATGGCCGCGAAAACGGCATCCGCGCAATCGTCCGATATCGCCTGGCTGATGCCCGACACGTGCAGGATGCGCGACGCAGCAATCTGATCGAGAGGCAGCTCGCCCTTATGGACGAGGCTCGCGGCGGATCCCGCACGGGCATAGGAGAAGACGTGTCCCTCCTCACCGTAGCTGATGAAATAGACGCCGGTCCGACCGTCCTGTCTTAGAAGGACCGAGGAGCGGTCGATCCCCTCCCGATCCCACAGCTTCAGGAACTCCGCTCCGAAGGCATCGCCGCCCAAAGCCGTGAAGATGGCAGCCTTCGCCCCCTGCCGCGCGGCGGCGACCGCCGTGTTCGACACATCGCCCCCGAAGCCCGGCAGATAAAGCTGTTCGCTGCCGCGCCGAACTTCGGCGAATTCCATGAGGGGTTCGCCGATAGCCAGAAGATCGATGGTTTTCATGGAAGTATTGCCGGGGCTGGAAAGGTCGCGGGATTGCTCTCCCCCATGGCGACGACTTTGCCGGGGTTGAGAATGTTCTGCGGATCGAGAGTGTGCTTGATGGCGCGCATGAGATCGAGGGCCACCGGGTCCTTATAGAGCACCAATTCGTCCCTCTTGATCAACCCCACGCCATGCTCGGCGGCGATGGAGCCGTTCATGCCATGGACGATGTCGTGCACGATGCGGTTGAAATGCTCCCACTGCGCCAGAAAGGCATCCTTATCCATGCCGATGGGCTGGGACAGGTTGAAATGGATGTTGCCGTCGCCGAAATGGCCGAAGGCACAGACGCGGATGCCCGGCATTTCCGCCTCGCAGGCCTTGGTTGCCGCCTCGATGAACTCGGCGACCCGAGAGACCGGGACGGCGACATCGTGCTTGATCGAGCCGCCTTCGAGCCGCTGCACCTCTGAGAGGTTTTCGCGAAGTCCCCATAAGGCAAGGCTCTGCGCCTCGCTCGCGCCCAGCACTGCATCCTCGATGAGGCCATCCTCCAACGCTTGCCCGAGAACCGCCTCAAGACGCCGCTGAAGATCCGCATCCTTCTGGGGCGATGACAATTCGATCAAGGCATAGGACGCATGGTGGCCGGAGAGCGGGCGGACCGTGCCCGGTCGGTGCTTGAGTACGATACCGAGCCCGAAATCCGGCATGTACTCGAAGGCGGTGAGCTGATCGCCGGCCACCTCGCGCAGGCGGTCGAAGAGGTCGAGGGCCCTGTGGGGAGACGCGCAGCCGATGAAGGCCGTCACCCGCGCCTGCGGTTTGGGGAAAAGCTTCAGGACGGCCGCCGTGATGATGCCGAGCGTCCCTTCCGAACCAATGAAGATATCCTTCAGGTCGTAGCCCGTATTGTCCTTGCGAAGCCCCTTCAGGCCGTTCCAGACGCGCCCGTCCGCGAGCACGACTTCGAGGCCGAGGGTCAGCTCGCGCATATTCCCGTAGCGCAGAACCGCCGTGCCGCCCGCATTGGTGGCGAGATTGCCGCCGATGCGGCACGACCCTTCGGAAGCCAGGGACAGGGGAAAGAGATATCCGGCCTCATCGGCCGTTTCCTGTACCGACTTGAGGATGCACCCGGCCTCGACCGTGATCGTCGCGTTGACCGGGTCCAGTTCCCGGATCCGGTCCAGGCGTGCAAGGGACAGGACCACGCCGCCATAGGGAACGCCGCCGCCGACCAACCCCGTGTTGCCACCCTGCGGAACGATCGGCACGCCGGCTTTCGCACATTCCCGCACCACGAAGGCGACCTCGTCCCGGTCGCGTGGCCGCACGACCGCCAGGGCCTGTCCCCGGTACAGCCCCCGCAGCTCGACGAGAGCACTCTCCATGTCGCCGGGATTCGTCAGAACGGCGGCCGTCCCGAGCCTCTCCGTCAGGGTATCGATCAGTGCCGCGCGCGCGGCTGTCTCTATGGCCATCCCTGCTCCTCGCGATTGCGCATAGTCATTGCGTCTTGTGAAGCGGATCGCAAGGTGTAGGAAGGCAGGAACCGGCATGCCTCACAGGAAGGCCGGGAGAACAACACCGATTTTCCACGCTTTCGCGGATCCCCGATGACCTATGTGATTCCTGTCCCCACACCCCCTGCCCTCCCGGTTGCGGGTTCGAGCGATCTGTTTCCCGTCCGCCGCGTCTATTGCGTCGGACGCAATTACGCGGCCCATGCCCGCGAGATGGGAGGCGATCCGACCCGTGAGCCGCCTTTCTTTTTCATGAAACCCGCCGATGCGCTTCAGCCCGTGCCGAACGGCACGGTGGTGGATCACCCCTATCCGCCCAAGACACAGAATTATCATTTCGAGATCGAGATGGTCGTCGCCCTGGCCAAAGGCGGGCGTGACATTCCGGTCTCTCAGGCTCTCGACCATGTCTTCGGCTATGCGGTCGGCCTCGACATGACCCGCCGCGACCTTCAGGACGAGGCCAAGGGACTCCGCCGGCCGTGGGAGCTTGGGAAAGGCGCGGATTATTCGGGCCCTGTCGGGCCGCTCGTGCCCGCCTCCCGCATCGGCCATCCACAAGCCGGCGTGATTTCCCTGACCGTCGACGGCGTCGTGCGGCAGAAGGCCGATCTCTCGGACATGATCTGGTCCGTGGCCGAGCAGATTGCTTATCTTTCGTCCTATTTCGAGCTTGCGCCGGGCGACGTAATCTTCTCGGGCACGCCTGATGGTGTCGGGGCTGTTACGCAGGGCCAGGTCATGGTCGGCGCCATCGACGGCTTGGGCGAGATCAACCTGCGGGTCGTTTAGCCCTGCCGAACGAGCCTTGCCTTTTTGGCGTGTTTGACCGTTACTCAATCACGGCGCGATCAGAATGATCGCGAGAATCGTGGCTCGCCTCAGCACGAGCCTTTAAAACTAAGGGAACGACAATGAAGTTCTTCAAAACTGTCAGCCTTGGCCTCCTGGCTTCCGCCCTTGCGATGGGTGGCGCCGTGGCCCAGGACAAGACCGTGAAGATCGCCACCGAGGGCGCCTATGCGCCGTGGAACTTCACCGGCGCCGGCGGCAAGCTGGAAGGGTTCGAGATCGACCTCGCC